>SCUC01000420.1 GCA_004322375.1 Bacteroidota bacterium | reverse complement strand
ACATCAGGCAACAAGCAGGGATTGAAGCGATACAAACCCTCAGCTCAATCTAGTTTTGAATACAGCTTCTACACTCCATCTTCTACCAATGAGTATGTCGGAAGACAGGAAGATTATTCATCGAACATCAATGAAAGCTTTCGTATGATTTACCGCTGGTCTATCAATTCGATACCCGCGAACTCAAAAGTCACGAGCGCGACGCTGAGAGTATCATCAATTGCTACTTCAAATAAGCCCGGAGCATCATGTGTTGATTTTAAGGTGATGTCCTTTTCAAACTCGAATTGGAACGCTCAATATCAAACTATGTGGGATGCAATTTCCAGCGGAACGAACTATGGCAGTGTTTGCGAACCTACGGGCAGCTATTCATACCATGATTTCCAGTTTAGCGAAGGAAGCGATTTTTGCAACAACATCGAAAGCAGCGCTGGCGGTTATTTCGATATCGCTCTCAAGACCGACGATGACGAATCGTGGGGGGAAGGCTATGGCAGCACACACGTTATTGATGTTCGGGACAACAACGGAACGGGTAATTTTGTCCACCTGACAATCAATTACATTCTTCCCGTGCAGATAACACTGATCAATTCTTTTGGAGCGGGAAAAATCAATGTTGATGGAGACCCCAACATTACCTCCGGCTCGGTGCTTTCATGGGAAAGCGGAAGCTCGCATACATTAACAAGCTATACACAGACTGTTAACGGGGTGAATTACACGACAACGAATGTTTGGACGAATGTCACAACAAGCGAAACATTTCAGCAAAATCCCATTACAATCCAGCCGACAAGCAATGCAACATACCGCGCTGAGTTTAGCGCAGGGACTGTTTCGATAACTGTTCAAAATAGCTTTGGTGGAGGATACGTGAAAGTAGGAGACGATGCACAACATTTGACTCAGTATGATTCTCCCATAGCTTTCGCCTGGACTGCCGGCACTTCACATGCGTTGAAAGCTGAAAATCAAGATTTTATTGACCCGGGAAATGGAGTAAATTACTACCGTGTTTTTCAGGATTGGAAAAAAGAAAGCCAACCGACTCTTACAGACCCGACAAATCCGAAGACTATCTTAGCTGACGCAGTCGAAACCTACACCGCCAACTTTGTAAAACAATTCAATGTAGCCCTTGCTACAGGTAGCTTGGTTGATGGAGCAGGAAGCATTACATATAAGGTTGACGGAACTGACATGGGTACGACATGGAATGGGACAATACTAGAAACGCAATACAAAACGATAGAAGCGGTAGGTCCTGGTAATTCAATACTAATACGTTGGAGCGATGGCAATACAACTAACCCGCGTGTATTAACGCCAACAGACCATGTCGCCGGTCTTTCTGCCACGATGAAAGCGCATCTCGCCTCCTCTTCCAGCGCGCCGTTAGGAGTTCCATCGCAGAGGCGCATCATACGTGATGAGAATGGTACTTTCAGCATGTATTACGAGAGCGCGAACTCTCTGTGGAAAACATGGTCAACCGATAATGGACTCACGTGGGCGCCGGAAGTCCTGTTACGCACGTTACCGTCTGACCCGCACGAATATGAACGCGACCACAGACTGCTGTTGGATTCTGTCGGTGTAACAATTCTGCATGTGTATGACCATGTTCTAAGCACTGCTCACTATATCTATATGAATAAGGAGAACAGCTCTTCAATATGCCTCCTGGGTATTGATGCAAATGAAAGTTTTCACCCCTCGCCCATCGCAGTAATGACAAAGCCCAATGCCGACCCATACATGCCTTCTATCCTTTCGGCAATTTGTAAGCAGGAAGGGACAGGCTTCTACTTTGGAGTCGGTAAGGCTCCGTATGAGGAACTTACTTTTAACAGAGCAACGCTCGGCTTCGGGACAGGCGCAAATACCTTTTCATACGTTATTACCACAGGAATAGGACCATCGGATGAGCTTGGCTGGCTTTTTTACATCGTCTGGGATGAGCCGGGAACATCAGGAGGGGTTAAGTACCAGCTTGGCTTTCTGCCGAAAAACCCTGCGCATTGGGCTCCCCAAACTGGGGACATCCAATGGTATGGAACACCCGTTACCATCGCAAGCAATGGAACGCAAAACCTGAACCCTACCGTTGCAGTTGATTTCGAGGGCAAGGCATATATTGCATGGGAATATAGGAACGGTTCTACTGTCAAGGTTAAAATCCAAAAACGGGATACCGATGCAAATGCTACAGTGCTCGATAATACGGAATTCAGCTTTTGCGCCTCGTCTCCAAATTACCCGACCGCGCTTTCGTTTTCCCCATCAATCTCTCCGAATTTTTTCGACATAAGCATGAACCCGCTTACAAACGTCAACGTGTTTACACTGACATGGTATGTTCCAACAATAGGAATAGTAGCGGCGCAGTACACGTCGAATAACGGTTGGGAATCGCCAGCTGTCGTTTCAGAAAGTGGAACCACCCCGTTTGTTGCCGACCAGCTTAATGATACGGAGAATAAGTTTGCAATGTATGTCAGCCAATCTGGCTCGTTGTACGCGTTGAATATGGTACCGCTCCCTACAGCAACATACGCTCCCCCTGCACCGCCTCTTGTTTCTCCTCCAGATGAAGCGACAAACCAGCAGCTAACTCTCACGTTAACCTGGGAATGTGTCATTGGAGCGGAAACGTATCGTGTGTTAGTGGATGACGACCCGAATTTTCAATCGCCGCACAGAGATATAGACGACCTCACAAGCACTTTCTATCAAATAACAGGTCTCACTCAAAATCGTACGTACTACTGGAAAGTGAGCGCGATTAATAGCAAAGACGATGCAACATTTTCAGATAGATGGGAGTTCACCACAGATGATCCTCCTCCTGCCACGCCTTCCAATTTCCGTCTTGTTAGAACCTCATTCGGTTGTGGCGGCGGTGGCGGAGAAAGCTTCTTAGGCGGTGGTGATGAAAGCCTTCTCGGCGGTGGTTTTGAAATGGAAAGCGGCGGCGGTAGTTGCAACTACTATTCAAAATTATTATGGAACGCAGGAAGCGACCCTGACGGCGATAGGATTGAGATCTGGCGTGGCACACATCCCAGCACAATGAGCTATTTCACCTATGTTTCCTACTCTTCGACGCAATATCTCGATTGCTCAGTCTGTTGGGGCAGTCAGCCATGGTATTATTATAAAATACGCGCGAAAGACGCCGCCGGCAATTATTCCGGCTTTACTAATACAGTATGTAATGCGCCTTCAAAAGTAGGCGCGGAAGTAGACGAAACAGCAACGGGTATTCCTACTGAGTTCGCGTTGCTACAAAATTCTCCCAATCCCTTCAATCCGTTGACAATTATCAATTATCAATTGCCCGTTGATAATTATGTAACGTTGAAGGTCTATAACACGCTTGGCAAAGAAGTTGCAATACTTGTTGATGCCTTGCAAGATGCAGGGTACAAGTCTGTTACGTTCGATGCAGAAAACTTACCAAGCGGAGTATATTACTATCGAATACAAACCAAATCGTTTTCAGACATTAAGAAAATGCTGTTAGTGCGATAAGGTCAATTATTCTCGCAAAAAAAAGGTCGGGCAAACACCCGACCTTTTTAATCTTTACTATCGTTAGCGATGGGTTTGATACCCATCGCTGACAACACGTATCACCGCATCACGATAAATTCAATCCGCCGATTCTTCTGTCGCCCGGACTCCGAATCGTTCGAGGCAATGGGTCGCGAATAGCCGAACCCTTTGGTATTCAGCCTTGCCGGGTCTATTCCCCGCCCGATCAGCCAAATCTTCACTGCTTGCGCCCGGCGCTGGGATAACTCGAGGTTGACAGCCGCGCTGCCGATATTATCAGTATGCCCCTGGATTTCAAGATGCACTTCCGGATTTTCTGTCAGCACCCGGTACGCGCGATTTAATATTCTCGTGGAACCGGGAGTTATTTCATCGCTCGCAGTCCTGAACTGGATTCCGGCTAACATAAACCCGAGATTCAAATCTGTCATCGTCCGCCCAGTTGAGGGGGTAGTGGAGGGAGTCGTTCTATCGGTTGTTGTTGAGGGACCCGTCAAGGAAACGCTTCTATCGTCGCTTGCATCCAACGGATTAACATTCTTCGCAACCTCGATGCCATCCTTCACGCCGCCATGGTCGGTATCGGCGTCCAGCGGGTTAGTTTTTGTCGTCTTGATTTCTTCGCCGTCATCAAGCCCGTCGCCATCGGTGTCTTTCTTTAACGCGTCGGTTAAGAAATTCCGCGATTCATCCCCATCCGAAAGTCCATCCAGATCAGTATCGGGTCTTATCGGGTCGGTGTGAAAAGTAAGCACTTCATACGAATCCCGTAATCCGTCACCATCGGTATCGGGATTAAACGGGTCTGTTCGATACCAGATCGGAAGAGCG
>SCUC01000419.1 GCA_004322375.1 Bacteroidota bacterium | reverse complement strand
TACCATTCCGCACTTCCCCGTCTCCACGGTTGAATCCCATCATGGGAAATTGATTTTCGGAACGTTGAGCGGAAAAAAAATTGTAGCGATGCAGGGACGCTTTCATTATTATGAAGGCTACACGATGCAGCAAGTCACCTTCCCTGTTCGTGTCATGCATGCAGGGCTTGGAGTGAAGACCTTGCTTATTTCCAATGCAGCCGGCGGGATGAATCCCCTCTTTCGCCGCGGCGACATTATGCTCATAACAGACCATATCAATCTGCTTGGCGATAATCCGCTCATTGGTCCCAATGAAAACTCGCTGGGACCACGTTTCCCTGATATGTCGGAACCATATTCTAGAAAATTAATCGAGCTTGCTTCAACTGTCGCATTAGATTTGAAAATCCCTGTGCAAAAAGGCGTCTTTGTTGCAGTTCCCGGACCCAATTTAGAAACTCGCGCTGAATACCGTTTCCTTCGTGCAACCGGTGCCGATGTCGTCGGCATGTCAACAGTGCCGGAAGTTATCGTCGCGAATCACATGGGAATGAATGTTCTCGGTTTCTCCATCATAACGGATGAATGTTTCCCCGATTCCTTAAAGCCGGCTCTGCTCTCAGAAATCATTGAAGTTGCCAATACTGCAGAACCCAAGCTGACAAAAATTATGAAGGAAGTGGTGAAACGGATTAACCGGCATTAGTAAACAAAAAAGCGATGTTGTCATTCTGAACGTAGCGAAGCGGAGTGAAGAATCTCTCTTCCGCTAAATTTGTACAAACTTTGTTTGCTTGTGAAAATGCAATTGCAATACATAGGTAAAATGTTAGTTCTATTCGGTGGAGTAATTGCATTAACCGGATTAGCATTGATGTTCACAGATAAAATTCCGTTTCTCGGCAAGCTCCCTGGCGATATTAACATTAAGAAGGATAATTTTCAGTTTTATTTTCCAATAACGACAAGCATAATAATAAGTATAGTTGTAAGTTTGGTAATGTGGTTGATTTCATATTTTACTAAGAAGTAAATGTTAACAAGAATACAGATAAAAAATTTCAAGAGATTCGAATCTGTTGATTTGGAATTGGGTAAGAATGTTGTTTTCATAGGTCCAAACAACTCTGGGAAAACGACCATACTCCAAGCTCTGGCGCTCTGGGAAATTGGATTACACCGTTGGAATGAAAAAAAACAAAATAAAGCACCTTCAGAAAAGAGATCCGGCGTACAAATTAATAGAAATGATCTTATTTCTCTTCCGGTACCTAACACAAATTTACTTTGGAACGATCTTCACGTTCGAAAAAGTGAAAGAAGCAATGACAAGCAGATACCTCAAAATATCCGCATAGATATATTAGTTGAAGGTATATCTAATGATAAATCATGGACTTGTGGCTTAGAATTTGATTTTGCCAACGCTGAATTTTTTCACTGTCGTCCTTTACGGCTAAGTGAAAATAACCCATTAAACCGTATGGAGGTACCTCTTGATGCAACCGATACGAAAATCGCTTTTCTTCCACCAATGTCCGGTTTGGCAGCAACGGAACCACTTTGGCAACCCGGTAGAATTAGTGTTCTTTTGGGTGAAGGACAAACTGCTCAGGTACTCAGAAATATCTGTTACCAAATATATAGCAAATCCCCTTCTGGACCCGAATGGAACGATTTGGTCTCTCATATAAAAGAACTATTCGGTGTTATGCTACTGCCTCCTCTTTTTATTAAAGAAAGAGGAGAAATTACAATGATGTTTAAAGAACCCTCAGGCATACAGTTAGATTTATCTTCATCGGGAAGAGGCCTCCAACAAACCCTTTTATTGTTAGCTCATCTTTATGCTAATCCTAAAACAGTATTATTACTTGACGAGCCTGATGCACATTTAGAGGTGTTACGCCAAAGACAAATCTATCAATTATTGACCTCATTAGCGGACAAACTTGGTTCTCAAATCATTGCTGCGAGTCATTCTGAAATTGTATTGAACGAGGCGGCTGGAAGAGATGTTGTTGTCGCTTTCGTGGGAAAACCACATCGAATTGATGATAGGGTTAGTCAGGTCTTAAAGGCGTTACGCGAGATTGGTTATGATCAGTACTATCAAGCTGAACAAACCGGTTGGGTGCTTTATCTCGAAGGTTCTACGGATTTAGCTATACTTCAGACTTTAGCCAAAAAACTTAATCATCCAGCCTCAGAGTATCTTGAAGAACGTCCTTTCGTTCATTACATTGGAAATCAACCTCAAAAGGCGCGAGACCATTTTTTTGCTCTTCGAGAAGCAAAAACAGATTTAGTAGGCATTACAATTATTGACAATATTGAAAAAGAATTACAACCAACGACTAAATTGGTTG
>SCUC01000418.1 GCA_004322375.1 Bacteroidota bacterium | reverse complement strand
CACGCTTTCGTTCGCAGATTCACTGCGTCTGACAGGAGTGAAGCCGCTCTTCCAGGTTCCATTTCTTCAACTCACGCCGGGAATTGTTCCAAAACGCGTGATCTCGCTCGAAGCCTCCAACGATGAAAAGGCACATTCATACTGGCTAGAACAAAATTATCCCAATCCATTTAATTCTACTACGACATTTTCATTTGGGCTGCCCGTTCAATCGCGGAGTTAAACACTTGGTGGATAAAAATGTAATAATCTGTTGACTGGAGTATCTGGTGTTTCTGGTGATAAAATACAACACGCTTAAACGAAGCGGGATAAGAGGGAAAGGAAGTTGCTTTATGTATTACAACCCCAGAAACACCAGTAACACACGTCCAAGACAATCTTACCAAATCCTTACATTAAAATTTACCACTATCTACAAGCCGATAAAAAATCTTACCAAAATCTTACATATATTGTACCAATTAGGTATATTATTTAGATAAAATATGCCGAATTTGATGCCAAAACCAAGACTGTATCAGTCTTCGGAACTGAGGGTTGGGGGTTCAAATCCCTCCGGGCGCACAAAAAAGGGCAGCAACCACTGCCTTTTTTCCTTTTGCCAAAAAGTTCTACCAAAATCTTATCACGAAGTTTACACATTCTCAGCATTCATGACATTTTTTTGACTTTCAGATATTTTTATCTTACATTCCCCCTGCAGTAGAGTTAAAGAATTCACCACATGTCCAATAAACCAGGACGTGAATGTGTTCACAGAGGAATTATGAATGCAAGTATAGCGCGCACGCTTTTCAAATATAGTTATACTGAAAGCCTGCTCTTCATCCTTTTCGTTTGCCTGATATATAGCCAATCTTTGAATCAGTATGGAGCGCAGTCAGTCTCGTTGCAAACGAAAGACTACAACTTCGACGAAGATTGGCGATGGGTGCATTTTACTACAGAGTCAGGGTTACAAAAATCTCCGGGCTTCCAACTTATTGAAACTGAGGATGGAACTACATGGCTTTCTCATCATTGGTTTGATGGTTTCCAATGGTGGGAGGCTGAGGATTGGACGATCTCCCATCTTTGGTTCAATGCAGTTGTTGGAGGATTGTATGAAAATGTATTGGTGGGTCTCCACGAGTATAGGTATCTCTATCGTATTCAGAAAGAAGGAATAAGCAAACTTTTCACTCCGGGGTTCAAGCTAACGCATTTCATAGTCGTTGCGCCCGATAGCCTGTTACTTTTGAATGAAGAAGGTTCGTTATTTCTTTATGCGCACGGTAAGATCCAACCCTATCCTTTCTCTCAAGGTCGTTCCGATAACAGGGTAGTTGGGTTAGCCAGAGCGGCAAATGGTTCAGTCTTTGTCAGCGCTCTCGATGGATTATATCGCTTGAAAGCTCGAGAATGGAAGCGCATGATTCCGTCCCTATCAAAAAACCTGATTTTTTCTAACAACGTTCATTCGTTCGCTTCGGAAAATAATAATGGCAAGGGATGTACCTACATCTCGCTGCCATACGAACAACAAGGATTGTGGACGTGGGATAACAATTCTGAGGCAAGACGAATCGGTGGACCGTTTGAGCTTGCAAGGGTTATTGCATACGATATTAGTCCATCCGATGAAATCATCACCGCACACGATAATGGCGAAGTACGATTATGGAGCGGCTCATCATGGCAAAGGCTTCCATCCATCGAATCACGATTCAACGATATTTTTCTCATACAATTTCGCTCTAACGGGGATTTATGGATTGGCGCGGATAACGGATTGCATCTCTACCGTCGTTCCATCAAACGGTGGAGCTATATAGCGGAACAAGGAGATGCGCCGGAAAATTTCATTCATGAAATTCTCAGCACGCGCGATAGCTCGCTCTGGTTAGCGACAAGAGAAGGCGTTACAATTATCAAGCCGGATGGAACGCGGCAGCGCGTCACTCGAATCGGCAACACAGCGTTGCGCACAATTACAGGGCTTGGAGAGGATAACGATGGCAACATCTGGATTTCCAGCGGCGCGATGTTTGACGGCGCGTATAGATGGAACAAACAACGGTGGGAATATTTTCCAATCTTCAACAGCCCGTATGGAAATTTGATACACAAGATTCGAAAAGACCGCGCAGGTCGTCTATGGTTTCTGGGTCTCGGAAATGCGATGAGCCTGGCGGGTAATCTTCAACCGGGCGCATTCCTGTATGATAACGGAACGTTCGAGCGGTGGGATGTGCAAAAGGGGTTGTTAAACGGACGGGTATATGATTTTGCAGAAGGACCCGATGGCAGCTACTGGTTTGCCATGAAAGACGGAATCAGCCGGTGGAAGGGCGGGAAGTGGAAACATTGGACCTCTGAAAATGGATTGAACCGGAATGTTCCATCTGTCTATTGCATTATTGTTGGAGAAGACGGCACAGCATGGTTCGGGCACGATAAAGAAGGCGGGTTAGGTACTATTGACTCCACCGGAGCAGTTCATTATTTTACTACCTACGATGGGCTGGTTCATCAGGGTGTTCGCGACCTTCATTTTGACGATGAGAATAAACTTTGGATTTCTACCCAGAACGGTATTTCCTGCTACTCGAATGGAACATTTATTACGTACGATGAGCGGAGCGGGTTAACAACGCCTCATACGTGGCCCATTCTGGTTGAGAAAAACAAAATTCTTGTGGGAACGCTCGGAGGGGGGGTGGGGATTCTGGATCAAGAACAACCCCGGTCTCCGTTACCTCAAATTACGATTGAAACGCCCAGCTTGGTCGGGGAGTTCATTATTTTCAACTGGCAGCCGTTTGCGTACTGGAACGAGATTCCACCCGCGGAAATGCTTACCCGGTACCGTGTTGACGAAGGAGTCTGGTCAAAATGGAGCAAAGAGCGCAGCGTTCAATTTTACGAGATGGAGCCGGGAGAATATACGTTTACCGTTCAGGCAAAAGGACTCTTTGGCGAATACGATGAACAAGGCGCGGCGACTCTCTTTACTATTCCTCCTCCACTTTATCTCCGCCCTATCGTTTTTTATCCGATGCTCGCGTTATCGCTTGGAGCCATTACCCTTATCGGCGTCTTATTGTGGCGTAAACGGGCGTACGATTTATCATTGAAAGAGAGCGAAGCAAAATTCCGTTCCGTCTCCACTACAACGGCATCCGCCATTTTTATTTTCCTCGAAAATAAATTCATGTATCTCAACCCGGCTGCGGAAAAGCTTACAGGGTATTCTCTCGATGAACTGTACTCGAAAGTATTTTTAGATTTACTGCACCGCGAGAGCCTGAACGAAGTGCAAGCGTTTCTCCATGATTGGCTGCAG
>SCUC01000417.1 GCA_004322375.1 Bacteroidota bacterium | reverse complement strand
CGATATTGCAGCCGCAGAATACAGGAAGAAGACCTATGAATTTGAAAAGATGATTTATGTGGTTGGTTCTGAACAAAAGCTGCATTTTAACCAGTTTTTCAAGGTTTTGGAGTTAATGGGTTACGACTGGACAAACCGTTGTGTACATGTGGATTTCGGTCTCATGAAATTTAAAGACGGCAAGATGTCTACCCGTAAAGGGAAAGTCGTTTTACTGGAAGACCTGCTCATTGAGGCCGTTGAGCGTATCAGGAAAATCATAGAAGAAAAGAATCCGTCTTTGGAAAATAAAGAGGTCGTGGCCAGGGATGTAGGCATCGGTGCCGTCATCTTTGCCGATCTGTGCACGAAACGCAGCAAGGACGTGGCCTTTGACTGGGATGAGGTACTAAATTTTGAAGGTGAAACAGGCCCTTATGTCCAGTATACCCATGCCCGCCTTTGCAGTATCCTGAGGAAATACGGATGGCCTGTGACGGCAGATGATGTACATTTTGAATTATTGAAAGAAGACGAGACCTTTATCCTGATCAAGAATTTAGGACAATTTCCCTCTGTCATTGTAAAGTCGGCTGAGTTTCATGAACCCTCTTTGATCTGCAATTATCTTATTGATGTTTGTGGCAGCCTGAATAGGTTTTACAATGCCCATCGTGTCTTGTCGGATGATGAGGAACTGACCAAGTCTAGGATATTACTAGTAGATGCTACTCGTCAAGTTATAAAGAACGGTCTTCGTGTCATTGGGATGCAAGCGCCGGAACAGATGTAAATACTTGGCGCGTTGAAGCTGCAAACAAGTCCCCGTCCTCCTTTTGTCCCCCTCCAGAGGGGGATAAAGGGGGCGGAAAAGGAGTGTGTTTAAAAACTTGCAAATCAGACACAAGAATTTACTAAAAATACCGTAACAATTTAGTTTTTTGAAAAATCTCAAAAGAAATCCATGTTTTGCTGGCTGTATCAGGACGAATATACAGGTAGGGGAAGATTCAAAACATGTCTCTACAATTTTAAAATCCTGAAAGGATGTCATGATTATAGCCAAATGATGCATTTTTGCCTCTTAACCCCGCAGGGGTGACATTGGTTGTTTATGCCGGTGTAATGGTATTTTTATTTCACCCCTTCAGGGTTGTGTATTTTATCTGCCCATGGTTCTATAATCATTTCAGACCTTCGGGCTTTTTTACCGCAAAACGGATTTTATTTTATTGCGTGTGAATACCTGCAGGTACGCACCTACAAAGACAGGCGTTTTTCAAAAAGCTAAAGCGTTACAAAAAACTAAATTGTCACAAAACACCTATTATCGGCCAACAAGGAGAGATTCCCTCCCGTTCATTCTTCAGAAAAACCAAAAAAGAGATTGCATTCTTCATTATCTTTAGTATTATCATCTTTTTTATAAGGAAAAGCAATTTTCTATCATCTTGACTTCGCCAAGGAGTGAAGACCATGCAGGAAGCTTGCTCCGCAACAACAAGTTCGAACAGAACCATCAAATGTCCATCAGACGCGTCGGAAACGGACCGGAAGCCAAAACTCATGGACTGTCTTCGTGAAGCCCTTCGCTCTCGTCATTACAGCAGTCGCACGGAGCAGACTTATTGTCATTGGGTCAGGCGGTACATCTTTTTCCACAAGGTTCGTCGTCCTGCGGAAATGGCTGAGCCGAAAAGCAATGCCTTCCTCACCCATCTCGCTGTGAAGGAAAAAGTGAGCGCCTCTACGCAGAACCAGGCACTTTCAGCCTTGTTGTTCCTATATCGCCACGTGATAGGTCGTGAAGTCGGTGATCTTGGTAAGGTCATACGTGCCCATAAATCAACACGCCTGCCAGTGGTTATGACCCGCGATGAAG
>SCUC01000416.1 GCA_004322375.1 Bacteroidota bacterium | reverse complement strand
CTGAATAAGTGGTGACAAGGTATCGAGACGCTCACGGTTAGGATTGAACCAGGCAATACCATCCGGCGTCATTATCACTACTAAACCATCCGAACCGATAGCTGAAGAAAATACTCGATACCCACTGATAATTTCTTTTGGTTTAAATGATGGAAAATCCTCGCTTTGACACGATTGCAACCCTGTTTGCGTTCCGATCCATATTCGTTTATGATCATCCTTTGTCACAAACCAAACTGCGTTGCTCAACAACCCATCGTTCAGTGTAAAATGAGTGAAATGATTATTTTCTAGAACCGCAATTCCGGCATACCGGAAACCAAGCCAGATACGCCCTTGCTCATCTTGAGTAATTCCGCGAACTGCTCCATCCGGCAATCCATCAGCTATGGAAAACTTTGTGACAATTGGCTTCGTATCGTTCCAGGTTATTTTTGAGAGACCCCTTGAAAAGCCCCCTACCCAAATACTGCCATCACGCTCTTCATATATTATTCGTACCCAAGTGTCGGGGATCCCATCGTGTCTGGTAAATTTTTTGATTAAACGCGCTCGCCGCGATACATCAACACAGTATATCCCTGAATCCTGAACCGCGTACCAAGCGCGGTCTTTCGAGTCTATCATAAACCCTCGCGCCCATTGTTGTGCTGCCGTAGTCGCAAATGTACAAACAAATCTCTCCCTTTCTGTTAAAATTGAAGATTGTTCATCAAACCGGTGGAGAGAAAACGAAAGTATCACTCCTGAGGTGAGCGAAAGCCATAAATTGCCTTGAGAATCAAACGCCCGTGGAATAATGAACGACCCTTTGGATACTCCTGCAATCCGGTGCAAATAATATTTCACTTTGCCTTTCGATGGCATCCAAATTTCCCATACACCTTCACTGGAAGAAATCCAATAACGCCCGTATGAATCAACAATTATTTTCGATTGCTCAAATTCTATCGGCGCGCCGGGTAATGAGAGCGAATAAAAATTCCTGTCGCTTACCCTGGCGAGCCCTTTTCCATTTCCTGCAAGCCATAAATTACCTTCTCGGTCAAATAAAATTCGTGTAAGGTCGTTATCGGGTAAGCCGTTCTCTTCTCCAATGCGCTGAACTTCACCTGAAGAAAATTCCTCCTTTCTTAGGAGAAGTAAGCCGTTTGTTGTCGCAAGATACAGTTGTCCCTTCTTATCATCAAGGATGTATCGGGCATATCCATATCCATGATTGAATGAATGCGTAAGATGTACTCCTACGAACTGTTCAATAATGCTATCCAGGCGTGTAACCCATACATTACCCTCAGCATCTGGATAGATCGCCGTGATACGTTCTTTTGCAGAAGGTAATTTTCGAATGGTATGAAGACTATCCTTCCCTCTCTCGAAAAACCACAATCCCTCGCTCCCTCCTATCCAGATGTTCTTATTATTATCTTCTGCAATCCGATAGACCCAATCTTTGATCTGCCTCTTCCTGAACTGCAACGCCTTGCCGTCGCGAAAGAGAAACACCCCTTCATCCGTTGCGCACCAAAGCGTTCCGAAGGAATCCTCAATCATAAAATACACTCTGTTTTCCTGGTTCGTTCTCCCAAGAGTGTACGAAGTAAATTTTTCTTTCTCGAACCTACTTAGGCCGTTCGCTGTTCCAATCCACATCACGCCCGGCTCTGTTTTACTTTCAAGAATTGCCCGCACAAGCCCGCCCGGTAAGCCATCCTCTATAGAATAATTCTTATACGTTGCGCCATCAAAGATGCTTATTCCTTCCGAAGTCCCTATCCATAAATACCCCCTCGAATCCTGTGCTAGCGACAAAACAGAATTAGCTTGAAGACCATCCCGTGTTGTGTAGTGACGAAATGGAAGAACCTGTCCAAATCCTGACTCACACCAAAACAGGACTAAAACAATACTCCAACAAATGTACTGCGTTTTTTTCATAGCCTGTAATAGTACAAATTTTGAAAAGAAAAGACAAAGTAGGGGCTAGATACCTCGACCCTACCGCCAAAAACAAAAAAGCCGCCCCGCATTCGCAGAACAGCTTTCATCCTTTACAGTAAAAGTAAGGTCACTTTGATTAATCCAGAATTATTTAATCAGCTGCTCCCGACGGCGTCTCCGCCGTCGGACACAAATCGTTTCTGCAGCACAAGAAGAATGTCCCTCTCACCTAACCTCACACAAATTTTCACAAACAAAAAAAAACCGTTCCGCATTGGCAGAACGGCTTTTACATCCTCAACCTCAAAGGTCGAGGTTACATTTTTACTTTTTACTTGATGAGCGTCATTCTCTTTACATCACTGTAGGACAAGATGCCATCTTGTCCAACCACATTGATGCGATAGAAATAAATTCCGCTCGGCAGGTTTGTTCCGTCAAACGGTATTTCATACTCGCCCACCTCAAAATCCTGCCTCTCAATAAGAGAAGCAACTTCCTGCCCAAGCATATTATACACCTTGAGGGTCACGAATGACGAATTACCAATAACAAATGACAATCTCGTTGTCGGGTTAAACGGATTGGGATAGTTCTGGTACATTGCAAATGTTTCCGGTTCTTCCGAAGATAGATCCATCGCTATCCACTCCTGTCGTGCAGTTGTTGAAGTGTCATAACGCAAGAACGGAACTTCTGTCAATGCTTTCACCGGTTTGTACCGAACGCCGCCGCCAAATCTGAGAGTATCTATAGGACCGGAAAATGCCGCGTTAAGATTTTCGAGCAATTCATCCAGATCATTGGCAGTCATAGAACCTAACGATGGCAGCATACTGCATGTCGCCTGCGACATAAAGCTGTCAATCTTCGCGGCAATCTGATACAATGTTAAATTGTTTAACGGATTCGTGGCGCCCGTTCCATCATCATAGATTAACCCGCCAAATCCCGGCGTCGTAACATTTGCCTGGCTTGAAAGAATGTTAATCTTAAACGCAATCGCCTTTGCAAATAGCCTGTTCTGCCCTTCTGTCGGCGTGAGATATTTTCTCTCTTTTGTAATCAACTTATTTTTCGTGGTTCTATCTAAGCAACTTGGCTCGCCGATGTGCATCCTATCCACATTCATTCTCACTTCAACTAGAGATTTTATAATCTCCTTGTACGTCGGGAACACAACCGAGTGCGGACCACCCAACCCTACGTTCATTTTCTTGCCGACAACTTGTGCCGCGTTCAACGCGTTTGGCATTGGCAACCGGAGAACATTCTTTGTGAAGTTTGATGTCCTCTTATTCTTTGTCCGCGCCCCTCCCACAAATGTCCAGTGCCACTTGTTCATTCCTTGCAGCCTGTTCTTGTATGAATAACCGCACACCGTTACGCTATCGCCCGGTTGGAGCGGTGAAGCGAACGTAACGACAAGCGAATTTTTCTTCCCGTTAAATAAACCCATGCTCGCGTTTTGTGATGAAGTCATGCTGGATAATGTAATTTCTACTTTGAAGAATATCGTCAGCTTTTCTACTGCAAGCGTTTCCGCATTATAAAACTTGATGCAAAACTCACTGCTCGTGGGTTTTTCGGGAATAGGAAGATGCTTGCCCTTCAAATCTTTTGCAAGTGCAAGGCTTTCCGCCTTAAACGTTCTGTACTCGCCGAGATATAGGCTATCCAAATTTCCAAAATCATATCCTGTTGTGTTCTCTTCACATCCTAACGTAACGAAGTACGAGCCTAAATCTACCGGATACGTTTGCACCCAGCCGGCGCGAAATACCTCGCTCAGAGTATAAGTTCCAGCCCATAATCCGCTGAACGTATAATTCCCGTCCCCATCCGTCGTTGCGGTTGCATTGACAGCGGTTCCGTTCGCCTCGCCCGTAAGATTGATGGTAAATCCCGATATGCCGGCTTCACCGGAATCTTTCTGAGCATTTCCATTTCTATCAAAGAATTTCATTCCGCTAATCGAGCCGGGTCCTATTTCATGATTTCCAAAATTTATGTTCTCATAAAATTCTCCCATCGTAATCGGCAACACATACAACGATTCTGGCACGGATTGACACCACCCTGCCTGATGAATTTCTTCAACCTTAAATGTTTTATTTTTCCCGAGGCTCAGGAAGGCATAATACCCGCTATCGTCCGTAATGCGATATTTATTCGCAACTCCCTGCCCGAAGAGATGAATCGTCCATCCCGGCAATCCGGGTTCATGCTCATCTTTAAACCCGTTCATGTTCTGGTCATGGAATTTTTGTCCCACGATGGCGTTGGATTCATTGCTGTAGTAATTTCCAAAATCAATATTCTCGAAATTCGTGCTGAGATTCGGTATGGAAAGTCTGTACCGTCCCGAATCCGGCTGCGATGCTACCCAACCGTATTTTTCCACCTCTTCGACAATGTATTGCCCAGGCTCAAACACGAATAGCGTGTACATTCCGAGCGAATCAGTCTTATCAAAATCAACCTGCACACCGCCGGAATTATATAAATTAACTCTCCAGTCTGCCAATGCAGTATCCTCCGGGTCTTTCACCCCATTCTGATTTAAGTCGTTGAACTTCATTCCGGTAATCATTGCTCCGGCTTTATAGTTGCCGAATAGCAACCCGTCAATCGTAGTGTCTGCTGTGGCAACGTCAACACTATAGCTCCCGCTCACGGGCATGGTTTGCGTCCAACCGGATTGTACAGCTTCTGTAACTGTGTAAGTGCCAAGGGGAAGCATTAAATTAAATCTTCCCCGCTCGTTTGTTCGCATAGTAAGGCTTACCGGACCATCGGCAGTGATGAGCCAATCGCGCAAGCCCCGCTCATCAGTCTCTTTCTGCCCGTTATTATTAAAATCGAAAAATTTCCTTCCGGAGATTGTGCCTGCCTGATCATAAATCATGACGTCATCCACAAACCATCCCGGGAATGCATTCAACAAGGGGTCACCCGTATCCAGATGGAAACGAAGTTTTATGATCGCGCCTGCGAATGCATCTAAGCTGATATTCGAAATTTTCCATCCGCCGCTATTCCCGCTGGGAGCATGACCGTAAAGCCCTCGTAACGGAATCCATGAAGAACCATCGTCAAAAGAAATTTCTACCATGCAGAAATCCCAACCCTGTTCTGTCATATAATACTCAGTGAATATTAGTGAGATAGGAGCGACTGCTGTGGAAAGATCAATGCTTGGAGAAACCAATGCAGCGTCTATGCGACTTCCTGTGTTATAATCTCCTTGCCCTTCAATTCCCGCCCACCAGCTATGGGTGGCTGAGCTTGCGCTTGACGTCGTCTGATGCCAGATATCCTCAACTCCGTTGAACAGCACCTGCGTAGTCCATCCGTTTGTGCCGCTTTCCATATCGTCATAGTAGAAAACGTTAGAAGTGGTTTGCAACGTTGGATTGGGTTTGATATGCACAGATGATTTCATCGCAAACGTAGTTGCACCGATTTTTTTGGCTAAAGAAAACGATTGCGCTTGTTGATTATACTCGCGAAGCTGTTCATTCGCATTAATAGTGCGGATGATGCGTTCTTTCTCTTTGGCAGATGCAACCTTGCGCGCCTGTCCGGCTGGTATAAGAGTAACAATGAAAAAGGTAAGAACAATGCTGGTGAACAATGCTGAACGAAGTAGCCTGCTCATGACAAAGGATGATGAAAACGTAACAGGGTGTTTCATAGCAGTAATCCCTTATGTTGAAAAAGTGACGTGAAGTACTTTGTGCGGGCGTTCCCCAAACAAAACCACGGAAACGTGTCCCCTATTATACAAATTATCCACTCCAATGTCAAGAAAAAAGCAACAAAAAACCTGACTTTTCAGTTTACAGTTTCTCGTAGCGAAGCGGAGATTCGCCTCAGAAGAACGGTTGGCAGTTCACAATTCGCCATTCACCATTGGCAATTGCTT
>SCUC01000415.1 GCA_004322375.1 Bacteroidota bacterium | reverse complement strand
CAACCATATTGATTTAACCAACCACATGCACCTTCCCAAAAAGCGGCGGCAATATCCGCTCAGGTTTATTGTCTTTCCGTTTCTGTTTACCTTTTTTACAGTTACAGTTTCATTTTCCTGGGGTTCTACCGGACACAAAAAAATAAACCTTAAGGCGGTAATGCACTTGCCTGAAACAATGTCCGACCTGAAAGCCGACAGCTTGTTTTACCGTGATCATGCTTCCGATGCTGACGGCAGAAAGAACTACTCCGACACAGCGTTATTCCAGGAGGCATACAGGCATTATATAGATATTGACATCTATCCGAATTATCAATCTCTCCCCCACGACCTCGATTCGATGATCATGCTCTACGGTCGTTCGACAGTTCGGAATAACGGAACACTTCCCTGGGCGATTGTTCTCACATTCGATTCACTCGTCGCACAACTATCGAGAGGCAACATCGCAAAAGCAGAATCAACTATGAGCGACCTCGGTCATTATGTCGGGGATGCGCACCAACCGCTCCATTGCACTAAAAATTATGACGGCGATGAAACAGGAAATGACGGTATTCACAGCCGGTACGAATCCTCAATGATAAACAGCTTTCAATCTTCTATCATTATCAATTGGGATTCAGTTCAATACATCGCTTCTCCTCTGGATTACGCCTTCGAGTTTATCTATCACTCAAACAGTCTGGTTGACTCTATTCTCTTAGCCGATGATTACGCAAAATCAGTCTCCGGCTGGAACGGCGCCGGTTCGCCTCCCACTTCGTACTACAACGCCCTTTGGGCGAAAACAGCGCAATTTACGAAGGAACAATTCCAGAATGCGACTGTGGCGCTCGCATCCCTCTGGTATTCTGCCTGGCTCAATGCTCAGCCGGCACTTTACGATACCATCAATGTTTACTCAGTCGTGAACAGCATTACAACACATCTCGATTCATCGGTAGTGCAATCCGGGAGCGATACAAGCTACACGTTCACGCCTCAAACGGGATATCATGTTGATAGCATCTACGTTGATGGCATCAAGGTTGATTCCATCACGAGCTACACGTTCTATTCAATCTCCTCAAATCATACCATCACCGTTTGGTACAGCATTAACACTTACATAATAACAGCCAATGCAAGTCCGTACGGAACTCTTATCCCCTCCGGAGCCATTGTCCTACCCTACAATAACAGCCAAACGTTTATCATCACCCCCGATTCCGGCTATACAGTTGATAACGTTCTTATAGATGGTTTGCCGGTTGACTCCACATCGAGCTATACATTTTTCAATGTGCAACAAAACCACTCGATCGTTGTCGTGTTTAAACGTATTTCTATGCTTATCCGAATTCCGGTTACAGGAAAATGGAATATGATTTCCATTCCATTAGAGATTCCAGATAATAGAAAAACAACTCTGTTCCCGACTTCAACTTCACAAGCATTTGCCTTTAACGGCAGTTACGTTCCAAAGGATTCGTTAACGCATGGCGCAGGTTTCTGGCTAAAATTTGACACGTCGGAAAGCATAACGCTTGTAGGTGAAAGAATTGACGATGACACGATTGAAGTGAAAGCCGGTTGGAATTTAATCGGCTCAACTGTTGATACGATTCTCACAACGTGTATCATATTCCTTAGCACAACAATCGAATCACCATTCTTTGGATATGATAACGGCTACACCCAATCAGACGCCATTGCGCCCGGCAAAGCATATTGGGTAAAGGTAAGTGATGATGGTCAGCTTATACTAAAGAATTGTGGAAAGTGATGGGATAAGTTTATGCCTTCACACGTGGTTTGAATAATACTTGCGGAGAGGTGGTTTCGCCTTGACTGGAAAATCCCTATGTCCTTATAAATCTTCAACTCTAGATTAACACGCTTCACCTGAGATAATTGGATAGTCATAAAGAATTGTTTATATTTCCTTTAACCTTGCGGGTAAATTTCCTTGCAAGGTTTTCTTTTGGAGAGCTGGCAGAACGGCTAATGCACCGGTCTTGAAAACCGGCGTCCGTAAGGACTTTGGGGTTCGAATCCCTAGCTCTCCGCAGTTACAAATGAATGAGTTTACGTAAACATTAACTTGAGGGGGTTCTCAGCCTCCGGCTGATGCGCCCCTGGCGCAGAATCCCTTGCTCTCCGCAGTTACAAATAAATGAGTTCACGCAAACATTAACTTGAGGGTTCTCAGCCTCCGGCTGATGCGCCCCTGGCGCAGAATCCCTTGCTCTCCGCAGTTACAAATGAATGAGTTTACGTAAACATTAACTTGAGGGTTCTCAGCCTCCGGCTGATGCGCCCCTGGCGCGGAATCCCTTGCTCTCCGCAGTTACAAATAAATAAGTTCACGCAAACATTAACTTGAGGGTTCTCAGCCCACGGCTGATGCGCCCCTGGCGCAGAATCCCTAGCTCTCCGCATTTACAAATGAATGAGTTTACGTAAACATTCACTTGAGGGGGTTCTCAGCCTCCGGCTGATGCGCCCCTGGCGCAGAATCCCTTGCTCTCCGTAATAGCCCTGTCTCAAAAGTTGAAAAACGTAGAGTCCGATTCTTAATCGGACATATTTTGACCCGAAATTTTTCGATACCTACCTGTCCGTTCGCGTAGCGGATTCTAAAAATGTACTTTTGAGACAGACCCATAGCTTACCCTAAATGCATATCTTAGAAATGCCTGCGATTCAAAGAACTATAAAGATAACTAAGGAACTATATGGGTATTCCAAAAGTTAATTGTAGAAAAATTAAACTACAGGGTTCTGTCATTTTTATACTTGATAATACTATCATTAAAGAATGTCTTACCTCAAAACGTCACACTGACTACAAATTCGATGAAGCGATACGATACCTACTAATCACGTCTTTTCAACTCCTTTGAATTATATATTCCCGCCTCATGCCATGTTATACGACATATCAAACAAAAATATCTCAAAGAATACATTGATAGACTTCTTAGGAAGGAATAACCAATGAAAAACCTTGGTAAAAAAAAACCGACTCTTTTTAAGGAGTCGGTTTTTAATTTAATAAAAAGTTTTCTAAAAACTAACCCCGGAACCGGGTATTAAGTTCTTAGAACGAACAGAACGTTTGTCAGACACTATTTAATGAGCATCATTTTCTTAACCGAAGAAAAGCTGTTCTGTTCCGGTGAATCCAATGAGCCGATATCGACGCGGTAGAAATATACTCCCGACGCGAAATCTTTTGCATTGAATTCCACTGCCTGCAATCCCTCTATCATTTCTTGATGATCGAGCAATGTCGCGACCTTCTGTCCTAAGACATTGAATATTGAAAGCGAAACAATAGCAGGTTCAGCCAGCTCAAACTCAATTGTCGTAGATGGATTAAAAGGATTCGGATAATTTTGATCCAGACGATACTCCAACGGCGTTTCCTCATTGGCGATAACCGGTGCAAATCGTGTAAGCATAGTTACGCGTGACGGATCCCGTTTTAAGTATGCAACTTTGTACAACGGTTTTACGCCTTTTACAACCAGGGGACTTGATGAAACCGTATCGGTGAGGAACGTATATCCCTTGACGAACGGTTTCCAGAATTCCCTGTTGATGCGTGTAACGACGCTATCAAGCAGAATCAGCTTTGAAAGGGGCCAGTAGTCCTGATTCCGTAACCCGAACGTCAACGCCGAATCCGAGCAAGCGATAATTTGTCGAATGGTTTTTCCGTTCAGGATAGTATCGGGACCGCTTTCACGACAGAACACAAGGTCGCCAAGCCCTGCCGGAGTAATGCCGAGGTCGCTTGCAGCAACATTTGTTTTTAATGTTGTCAGTTCCACGGTAAAATGATTGCCTGCATTTCCAAAAAATGTAGGTGCAATTTTTTCGCCGTTGAATTTGAGGTAATTCGTCTTGGGCTGAACTCGACTCGGTTTACTGAGCCTTAAATTATAGATATAATTTTTAACCGATCCGGCATGATATCCTACCGTGCTCGCGGCTTTCCTATAGTAGTAGTATGCATAATGTAACCAACCATAGAAGTTCGCGCTATCATATCGCTGAATTCCAATCCGCAAGTATCCGCTATCGGAAGGTGTATCTAAGCCAAAACCTAACTTTAGATATACGCTATCCCGAACATTGCCGGCATTAGGTTTCTTGATAAAATTACTTTTGCCCTTTGCTGCGGCAGATTTATTGTAATCGATAACCATGAACGTACGGAATCGAGTTGTATCCGGCATGTAGAAGTTACCGAACGCAAAGCCGCTGGTATCAAGATTACTCATCATTTGTATAGTATGATTGGCGCCATTCGCGGGGAATGTTTGCCGCCATTCGGCGCGGGGAATCTCGATAATGGTGTATATATCAGCAGGAACGGGATCGAACAAAAATGCACCGTTCGCGTCTGTAAATACTGTTTCGGGAGGCGTGTGTGTCCCAACCAGAACGACTTTCAGACTATCCATCATGTCGTCGCTGAATGAATCATTCACCCCATCGCTGTCATGGTCGAAGAATTTATAGCCGGCGATCGAGCCGAATTCGAAGTTTCCAATATTACCGGTAAAGTTGCTTCCACTTACAACGGTAAATGAATAGCATGGAGTTGCCGGTACTGTTTGATACCAATCGGGTTGAAGTTCCTCGCATACCTCATACGTTCCGGCAGTCAGCCCGGTAAAGCCGTAGCTTCCCGCCAGGTCGGTAGTATCGGAGTCAATAACATTACCATTCTTTTTAAGATTGATAACCCAGCTGGCTAACAGAGGATCTCCTGTTTCTTTCACAGAATCTCCATCCATATCTTCAAACTTCACCCCGGAAATGATTCCAAGATTAAAATTGGCAAAGTCCTTCTGAGTTATTGCAGAACCTGAGGTAATGACAATCTGATATGCGCGTGAACCTGCATTATTATCAGCCACAGGTGATACAATGCCCGCCCCTGATTTCGGGTAGGTTTGAATCCAGTTTGTCTTCAGACTTTCCTGGACGATGTATGTTCCCGGATCAAGGTCGGCAAAGGTGTAATTGCCACCTCCGGCAGTTACCTGCCTGCCGATCATTTGAGTTCCTTGATAAAGCTTAATCACCCAACTATTGATTCCTTGATCGTCAACAATAGCGCTATCGCCAAGCATATCATCATATTTTTTGCCCGAGATGCTGCTTAACTGGTAATTGCCGAAGGTTTTATTTGGCGCGAGTGCGCCCGATTGGATAAGCACTGAATATGTGCCCGAGGCAGGATATGTTTGACGCCAGCTTGCTTGTACTACTTCGCTTACAGTCCATTGTCCGGCATCGGAATAGGTGAAGCTGATGCTGTATAATCCTTGTGCGTCGGTTGTTGTATTTTTTACCGATGCGCCTTTGGTCGCGCGGATAGTCCATCCTGCAAGACCGGCTTCTCCTTCATCCTGGACACCATCGCCATCAAGGTCATTAAACTTCATTCCGGAAATTACCGCATCCTTAAAATTGCCGAAAAGAATATTTCCAACATTCTCTCCGCTTGCGCCGGTAATATTGGGTGGATTTGAAGTTGATTGCGCCCAACCACTTTGAGCGACTTCACTAACGGTGAAAGTTCCGGGACCTAAGTTCGCAAAGGAATAATTTCCTTCTGCGTCAGTTGAAGTAGAGGAAGTTGCCGCGCCGGTGAGATTGATAGTCCAACCCGATAACCCTGCTTCGATGCCATCCTTCATACCATTCCCATTGGTATCCTCGAATTTCATACCGCTAATGGAAAACTTCTTGAAGTTACCGAAGTTGACATCGGTGACATTGATGCCGCTGACGGAAGTTATATCGGTCGGGTTTGTAGATGTTTGTACCCAACCATCCAGCACGGTTTCTGTTACGGTGTAGGTACCGGGACCGAGATTCGTGAAGGAGTATGCTCCTGTCGGATCGGTGGTTGTAGAAGATGTCACTGTTCCGGAGAGATTAATTGTCCATCCAGCCATTCCTTCGTCATTCTCATCTTTTACGCCGTCGCCATCATGATCGTTGAATTTCATGCCGGATATGGTAATCAGCTTGAAGTTCCCGAAATCAATATTGGTAAGATGCTGACCGGGATTCAGAGTTGCAGGAGCCGGCGATTCGGTTGTTTGGAGCCATCCGGTTTGCAACCCCTCGCTAACGGTATATGTTCTAGGCTGGAGGTTATCAAAAAGATAATTCCCGTTAGCATCTGTTGTTGTGGTAACAGGCGATTCGCCGCCGGTTAATGTAATTTGCCAGCCGCTTAAACCTGTGTCTTCCGGGTCTTTTGTTCCATTACCGTTGGCATCGTTAAACTTCATTCCGCTTATCGAAATTGTCGAAAGGGTTGTTAAGCCTTCATCAATATAGAACGGATTGTAATCAACATAGCTGGTAACAGAGTTGCCCAGACCATCGGGATTGTTATAGTCGGGTATGCCCGGAAGAGTTTTTTCATCTAACGGACCGCTTGCATTGCCCCACCAGTTATTCTTCGCATTCTGAAGAACTCCGGTTTGGTCAAACGCTCCAACCACATTACTTGCAATTTTATTTTGGTTCACGGTTGCATTTAATGTTGCGCCGGCTTCTTTATAGAAATAGACGCCATACGCCCATCCGGTGATGGTGTTATTGGTTGCAGTTACGTTTAATGTTTCTGTGCCTAATGCATCGAGTTCTAATGCAACGCCATTTGTTCCATCGCCTGTAAGCGTGTTGCCTTCGACTAACGTGCCGATAACAGCCGTTGATGTTTTGGGTTGCTGCTTTGCGTTGGCAGTTACCGCTTCGTCGAACGGCTGAGGCTTTGCCCTTGGCGTGCCGCCCGGGTCAGCGACAATACCCCAGAACGAGGTGTTCCCGATGCCTGCAAATGTTGCTGTTATTGTATTATCGGAAATTTCACCACCATTTTCGAGGTAATAAATTCCGACCTGCGCTTGATTCACAATATTGTTTGAGGTTATGATAGAGCCGGTTGGAGTATATAATAGTATTCCGGTCGAGACCCAGGTTCCTGGTGTATAAGAAATACCTGTCACGGTATTTCCCGTGATAGAGCCTGTCGCACCGAATCCAATCTGAATACCGTTTTGTGCAATGAAGTCCACCGCTCCTGCGCCGGTTATGGTATTTCCTGTAACAGTTGCTGTCAGGTTATTTCCATTCAATGCCATTCCGTTTTTCTGGAAGCCGGACATTGTATTGTTGGAAACATTGACGGTTCGAGAAGTCGAATTATCAACGTAGGCATAAATTGCAGTGCCGTGTTGACTGCCGTCAATTGGAGTGTTTCTTACATCCTTAACATCACAGGCATTGATAGTACCGCCGGCATTGTAGTAACCAATTCCGATGAAGCGGTAGTTTGCGTTGCCGCGACCCGCGCCATCAACCGTGAGATTTTGCACTGTAACATTGTCAACGCCGTGAACATAAACAACGGGGAAGTTGTTCGAGCTCGTGGCAAAGAACTTTGTAAGCGTTGTGGGTGACTTAATGAATGTTGTTCCAGCGCCAGTACCCTGTAACGTCAGAGGCTTAACGATTTCAACCTGTTCTTCGAATGTCCCGGCGCCCACGTTTACAATACCGCCGGAAATTACTTCGGAAACGCCCTTCCCGATTGTTTGATAGGGATACATGGAAGTTCCGTTTCCGGTGGCATCGTTTCCGGTCGCGCTAACGTACACGACATCATTGATTGCAAAGCTTGCGCTAATGGTATGATTAGCTATAACGGAGGCAAAGTTGTATGTCTTTACAGGTCCTACAGAGATGCCATCCACAAGCACATCGGCGATATGGTAGTCGGTGGTTGAAGTAATTGTGAAGGTTTTGCTATCAAGGTAATTCACTTCAATTGCGCCTGCCGGATCAATTGTGCCATGCTCTCCTGCAGATGCAGTAATGGTGAATGGCGCAAGGATGGTCATACCATCATCGGCATACCATTTTTTGTAATCCACCAATGAAGAAACAGAATTGCCCTGTCCTGTTGGGTTGTTATAGTTTGGCGTGCCGGGTAACGATTTGTTATCAAGAGGACCTGAGGCATGTCCCCACCAATTCATTGTTGCATTGATTGGGTCGCCGGTTACACCGGAACCAATGGAGATTCCATATTGATTATTGCTGCTAATATTGTTATGATAGATACTTCCACCGGGAGTGGCATAGGGTCCGCCATAGGGGTCGGAAACGCCTCCGCCGAAAACAAATATCCCCTGGTAATTATCCATAATCGTGTTATCGTGCATGTCGAGTGTCCCAATATCATAAAATTGGAATGCCTGTCCCTCGCCATACTCGCCTAATGAGACGTGCCGGATAGTGTTATTATAAATATTCGCAGCAAGGGCATGGTTGATTTCCATAGCCGCCCATTGCTCACCGGTTTGTGATTGATTGCCGCCAATGTTATCAAAGTTGTTCCCGTACACATTGACTTCCGGTGTTTTTGAGGTGGAGTGTCCTCGTATCGCTACGCTGCCATTACAGTTTTCTACAGTATTGTTTGCAAATGTAACCATAGTAAGTGGTAAGCCATTTGCACCGATGGGTGAATAATCCGAACTCGCGTCCATATCGAGGACCGCGAAACCGAGAATATTTTTGAATTCACAGTCTGTAACGGTGAATGCTTGTCCGATTTTGTTCCCGGCAATTCCATGCCTACCGGCAACATTTTCACCGTCAATGACGCAAGCATCGAGAGTGAAATTATCGAGTGAACCGGTTATTCCGTTCATGTTGAAGACCCTGTTTTGAGGGGCAGCTCCCATGAAATAGAGATCTTTGAACATCAAGCCGGAGAGGGAGCCGCTTTGCTGGAATAACACGCCGCCGTTTACTACAGGTTTCGTTGGGGAAGAACCTAGAATAGAGAGGTTATTCTTCGCGAATCCCGCGGCAAAAGTTATTGTTTCGGAATACGTAGCAGAAGCGACATGGATAATATCGTCAGAGACTGCGCCGTTGACTGCCGCCTGAATTTTCATCCCCGGCTCAACGTACAATTCATTATTGACCATGTTGCGAATATAGGCAGTGCTGAGAACGAGATGGTCCGGGGCAGGGGAGGCAATTGCCGCAGCGCCTGCTTGCGGCAGTGTTTTATAAAAACGAACACGCGGGCTCGGATCATCCTGGTTTCCAAGGAGCGAATATTCAAAGTCGGACTCCTGAAGTTGAACTTGAGAAGCAGAGGTATAGCCGTAGGTTACAGGAATTCCCGGCGGGTCTTCTTCGGTGTATAATCCGCCGTTACGTTGATTATTTTCGCCGAAGGAATTAATCCCGGAAAATACTATACCTGATACACCGGTAACGGATGTTTGAACTCTTACACCGCCCCACGTATTATTATCCGTTGTGATATTGGAAATGGCTGCGTTTTGGATATCGCGCACCACCAGGCCCGTTCCGCCATTGTTGTAGGCATTAATATCTGTCACTGCAATGTTAGATCCGGTAAGAAATTCAATCCCTGCGCGATAAAAATCGTGAACAATCAAATCTTCGACAGTAGAATTATTCACTGACGCAAACTTAATTCCATAACGGGGATTGGAATTTATTGCCTGCCCTCCGCCAACCAGCGTGAATCCTTTTAATGAGATGCCGGACGCGCTGACAAAGATTGCTGTAAGAGGACTACCGTAGCCGCCTAACCCGCCTGCGTTGATGACCACTTGCGCGGGGTCTGCAACGTTGCCGATAATAGATACATCGGGCTTATTAGCGTTTATGATTTCATTGTAGGTTCCGTTTGTCAGGTTGACTGTACTGCCGGAAACAAGATCGAACGCTTCTTGAATTCTCATCGTCGTTCCCGACTGAGGACTTGCCGCGCTGACACTCAGGGTTGAATAATCTCCCTGAAATCCAACAGCCGGATCGGTATCAGCAGCGAAATTGAACCAGGGGGTATAATCAACATTTGCGCTTACTTTTGAATCTACTCCCACAGACG
>SCUC01000414.1 GCA_004322375.1 Bacteroidota bacterium | reverse complement strand
CCACACGTCTGGACGTAAAAAAACAAGTTTCCTAATTTAGCCTCAACCTAAAAAATACATCTGTTTTCACCAAATAAAATTGCATGCGGTAATAAGATATAAGCTCATATTGCGAATATTTTTCGCTTAATGCGGTAATATTTAGAACTTCTACAATACCTCATTGATGAACTTAATAAAAAACACTTGTGAAAAGGTTTTGTATATCAATCTATGTCATACAAATTTAGATGCGACTAGGTTGCACTATGGCAAACTAATAAGACAAGTGCTTGCGCTTAAAAATGACAGTTTGGATTGATAATAAAGCAAAAACGTCTTTTTGGGCATTTACATCGGGGAGGGCATCTCTATAAGGACTAAAAATAGAATCCCTATAGTTAATTGTATTTCACAGCTATTTGTTAATGTGTTATTTTCACAGATGCGTCATTTTCGTCAGTCATGTTTATGAAACTAAATTAGGAATTGTGAAAGCAGAATGTAAATTTATTTTCACACGGGATAAAATGACGTGAAAAGTAAGCTAAAAACTAAAGCAATTTTTTCACGATAAATTAGAAATCCCTTTTTTACTTTTATTTTTTGCAAGAATTTCTTTTTGTGTTTTAAAGCAATTGGATGAAAGAGGAGCAGCATAATCTATTTGATAATAATAAATTGGATTTTTCTATATGGAGGGTACTGCGATGAATGTTATTATATTTTCGTAAAGACCGGCTGCTTGAGTAGTTGCTACATTTACTTTGTAGGTTACTTGGCTCTGTATATTTCTGCCACGGTTGACCCCACGCATTACCGGAAATGCAAGTTCAGCCGACTCACTTGAGGCAAATTGACGATAATTGGTAGCATTTGAAAAGCCTGATTGGCAATCATTTCCGGTCACATTATCGCATCTATAGCCGAACCCAAAAGTGGTTAAGCTTGACCATGCGGCTGAAGTTTGTTCATTACATGTTCCGGTATCGCATGTAGTATCGGGGATTGACATTCCGGAGCTATTTACCCTCAAAGGATGGTTCTCGCGTGCAAGAACCGTGTATCCGTAGGCTGAGCCATTGGAAACCGTAAGATTATTTGTCCTAGTAACCGGTGCACCTGGTGTTATGGGCCCGAAATCTATAAAGAGTGATGAGATAGCAAAAGAAAACGGGATGTTACTGAGTATATATTGAAAACCCGCCCTTACCTTATAGTTGGAACCTGAGTAGAGACCGGGTGCCGTTTGTCCGCCGGTAATCCCTAATTTATACTGGGAATTAGACGGCTTACCTGCAAAGGAATTAAGATTTGGGAATTTGATAATGTAGGAGGAGTTAGACATTGTAGTTTGTGCTTGCACATCAAACGCATAAAACAATAGAAATAGTACTAAATTGAAGCTAATAAAAAGAAAAGTTCCGGCGGGTGAGAATAATTTACCTATAGAAGCCTTCAAATGCATACTTACTCCTTTGCGTCTTCTTTGAGCGACTGCGCTTCCTCGATAATTTCATCCAATGCTTCTTCTTCGTCCGGATTACTACTTATTACGTCTTCCTTTAAAAGTATGGCTTCCTGTATTATTTCATTTGTCTTGGCTTCTAATTTTCTGCCGAATAACTGTCTGCGTTCAAATTCCTTGCTTATGAAATAAGCAATGGGGGCAAGCAACAGAACAGATCCAAGTTTTATTAATGTTTCCATATTAAGATTTGTTGAAG
>SCUC01000413.1 GCA_004322375.1 Bacteroidota bacterium | reverse complement strand
GTTCGAAACAGGGAAGCGGTAGGTGAGATTTCCATACACAAATTCATTCCCGCCGAGGGAATAAAATGGATATCCTTTCATTCCGGCAAGCCCGCCGATGTAGTAGTTAAAGAAATCATCAACCGGGGGACCGAAAATTGTTCCACCGCGCAGCTGTGCTGTTAGTGTATGCTTCCATCCGGGCAGCTTAATGTATTCTTTCCAGCTTGCTTCGAGTCTGTGGAACGACGGGCGGTCGTATTTAGGAACGAGAAGTCCGTCGTTGGAGATTTCATATTCGCCTTCTGAATTGAATTTATTAAATTCATAATCGTATCGCAGCCGTAATTTCCTGCCGACCGGATTAATTTCCATTGTTCTGGAAGGCTCTATGCCGTTCAAATCAAATTTTGCCGAAATGTCGTTTCCGATAAAATACAAATCGCTGCTTGCAGGTACAAGGTATTTCGTTTCGGGAAGATAAAATTGCCCGATGTTTGCGGTGTATCGGCTATGTGCATAACGCAGCTCGAAGTCGAGCGCTTCGGTAAAAATCTTTTGCTTGAACGCAACATCGAATTCTATCAAGTTATATGATATTTCAACCGGAAGAGTATCCAGAGGCAGCCGGAGCTGTGAATCGGTTTTACGTGTGATATTGTAAAATTCAAGCGACATTGCCGGCTCAACGCCAAGGTCGAACAGTCCGGGTATTTTCCCGCGGTAGTCAAAAATGAAGAACAAATCGCGCTCGAACTGTGTATTCGCCGCCGCGCCGCCAAAGAACCCGTACCGTTCCAGCACATCATACGAATACATATATAAGCCGGGCTTGATGACGTCAATTCCCTTGTTCTTTGGATTGTAATTATCAACCCGGATGAACGGGATGAGCGTAAGGCTCGATGCAATATTCTTGTAGGAAGTAACAGTGTCAGACCTGAACTTCGTATCATCATACGAGCGAAGGCTGTTCCAATCGAAGTTGCTGTCGTCATTGTTGGATTGATTGGAAGCGGAAAGCGGCGTTGTTGATTGTTCTGTTTTAACATACGCTCCCGGCGATTGAAGCTGTTTCGCTTCCTTCAACATCATAATTTTATAGCCGGTGGAGGTATAGTTCGCGAACGTCAGCGTTCCTTCTTGATTGATCGAAGGCATAAATGCTCCGCCGAGAATATTTGTACTTTGTACTTTGTACTTTGTACTCAGGTTCATTTGATAAATATTGAAAATTCCGGTCTCATCGGAAGAATAGAAAATTTGTGAGCCGTCTTGAGAATAAACGGCATTTCGCTCATCGGCGGGTGTTTGGAGCAGGAATGTAACTTCGCCGCCATTGGAAGGAACCGTCGCTAAATCCCGTCCATCTTTGATGGAATAATCGAAGATGATGGTTTTTCCGTCGGGAGACCACTTGGGATGATAGACTTGCTCGCCTTTAATATAATTTGTCAGCTTACGATAATTCTTTCCATCAATATCTGAAGTGGCGATATTCATCGTGCCATCGGAACCGACGACAAACGCCAGGGATTTTCCATCGGGAGAAACCGTTGGTGACATCGCTCTCCAGCCGTGCGAAATTCTCGTTTCTTCTTCCTCTCTAATATCATAAACATACAAATCGGAAATGTTCGACCAGTGAGGATTATCCCGTGTAATCTTGCCGTAATAAATTTTCTTTGCGTCAGGCGACCAGGCAATTTGAGAACGCACCCCCGCTTGAAGGAGTGTTTCCTGCTTCGTTGTCAAATCATAGAGATATAGCCCCGCGGTGCCGAAATAATCAGATTCTTTATTCGACACGTAGGCGATTTTTTTGCCATCGGGGGAAAATGTCGGATAGAAATTCCCGAACCCGACAAAGGCAATGGTGTCAAGAGGGGAGAGCGTTGCTTGAATTGCCGATGTGCGTTCTGTATAATCACGTTTGAGGAATTCTTTCCATTCATTATAGACTTCTATGCCGTCTTTTCCGACCGCGCTTTTAATTGCTCCGTCAATCGTCAATTCGCTAAGCGAGGAAAGGTTGCGCGAAATTTCAGGAATCTTTTCCTGCCCGTACCGTTCAGCAATGTACCTGACAAACGCGAACCCTGCATTATACGCGGATTCATTCCCAAGGCTCGTTTTGCCGAATACCGCCATTTCGTTCCAGCTAAGCATGTTGCCATCGAGCGCGTACATTCGTAATATCATGTCGCGGTGCGAATCCCAGTAATCGTAGCTCAGCTCGTGCCTGTTATACTGTGCAACTCCTTCCGCAAACCAGCTTGGCACAACTACTCCCGAAATGGGGTACGAAACAATGACGTTCGGATAGCCGTACAGCACATCGGTGCGTCGTTCCGATTCATAACCTAGCCACTGGAAATAAATTCCCGGCACGCGCCTGCCGAATTTCATCGAAGTTTGAATCTGGATGATATGGGTGAACTCGTGGGTGATGACGTTGCGGAGCCAGTTGTGCGTGCCTCGTAAATCGAAATCGAGCGCAGGCGCCCAAATTTCTATCTTGTTATCGAAAAAGTACGCCGCCCCGTTGGAGTAATCGTCATAATCTTTTATGATGAAGCTGACTTTCTGATCCGGGACATAATTATAGAGCGACGTTACGGGACCAAAAATATCTTCAGCTACTTTCGATACAACACGCGCGGTGCGTTCCGCTCCATCGTGGTAGTGAACATAGAAATGTTCGGTCTCAATCGTTTTCCATTCGAGCTCGGGATGATAAAAACTTTCCTGGGCATAGCTCCGGCTAATGAGCAACGGAGAAAAGAATACAAGAAGTAAAATCCATAGTTGTCTCATTGGAGCGTAAATACCCTTCGAGTTACAGAATTTTTTAAAACATCAAAATCGTCTCTGCCTGTCATTGTTCCTCGTGTAAAGATGAGTCGTAAGCGGGAGGTAACCCTGTATGCGCCGAAAAAATGTCCGGGATTATCAACGTCGTAAATATCGAACAATTCGCCCACCGGCAATGCATCGCGGGTAAGCGTGAACTCGCCGAGCAGGGC
>SCUC01000412.1 GCA_004322375.1 Bacteroidota bacterium | reverse complement strand
AAAGAAAATTACTGCCTATCACGAAACAGGCCATGTGTTAGTTGCAAAGAAAATTCCTCAATCGGACCCTGTCCACAAAGTGACCATTATCCCGCGTGGAAGGGCGCTCGGTGTTACAACGTACCTCCCGATTGATGAGAAACATACATACTCCAAGGAATACCTTGAAGCGATGATTGCGTATGCATTAGGCGGACGCGCGGCTGAAAAGCTTGTGTTTAATCAATACACAACAGGTGCAGGTAACGATATTGAACGGGCATCGAATCTCGCTCGTAAAATGGTGTGTGAATGGGGAATGAGCGAAAAATTAGGTCCCCTTGCGTACGGTGCAAAAGAAGAAGAGATTTTCCTTGGAAGAGAAATTACTCGTTCCCAGAATTATTCTGAAGATACTGCAATGGCTATTGATGATGAAGTAAAAAAGATAGTCATGAACGGAATGCAACGCGCTGAATCCATTCTTCATGAGAATATGGAATTGCTTCATAAATTATCTCTCGCGCTTCTCGAACGTGAAACGCTCGACGGTGAGGAATTGGATATTTTGATGAAGGGCGGCGAGCTCCCCCCGGCGGCAAATAAGAAAAATGGACTCGGTTCGCCGAATGGCTCTCTTTCTCCATTGCCACCTCAGGCCGAAACTCAACCTTCAACGGTGAAATGAAGTGACTTCCGGGCTGTCTAATGTTGATAGCTCTTATCGCATGGAGCTTGTGCGAAAGGGGATCCATTTATGCTCGCTTCTGATTCCCATTTTGTATTTCTTTCTTTCAAAAGAACAGGCTCTGAAGATCCTTATCCCGTTAACAGCTATCATCATTCTTGTTGACATAACGCGATATTACTCCAAACCGGTTCAGAGAGTGTTCATGGAAACGTTTGGTGCGTTATTGCGGAAGCATGAGACCGATAGCGCTCGGAAGCGTCTTAATGGAGCCTCCTATGTGATGATCTCTGCCACTCTTTGTGTCTTGTTGTTTCCTAAGCTCGTCACAATCACAAGCTTTTCCGTGCTTATTATCTGCGATCTGACAGCAGCGCTTATCGGACTGCGGTTTGGGAAGAGGAAGTTCTTCTCAAAATCCTTGGAAGGTAGCCTCGCATTTTTTGTTAGCGGTATGTTCGTCGTTTTGCTTACTCCGAAAATCGGCAATCTTTTTACTGAATACCTCATTGGATTTGTCGCTGTCGCAATCGGCGCAGTTGTCGAAGCATTATCTATCACGATTGATGATAATCTCTCCATTCCCTTATCTGTCGGGGTAACAATGTGGGCAATGTATAGTATTTTTATTCCTTCACTCAATATTTATCATTTCGGATGAAACAGCAGCGGGTGTACTTATCGGGCGGTATGGAGTACGCAGATGGCGAGGGTGCAAACTGGAGACAAGAAATGCAGCGCTGGCTTGAGTCAATGCTATCTCACACCGTCTTTAATCCCAACGTAGAAAGTGAAAAGTTTTTTAATACAAGGTATCCGGGCATTAACTTTCGTTTATTAAAGAATGAAAATGTCTCGCTGTATCAAGAAATAGTTCGCCATCTCGTTGATATAGACTGTAAAGAAATTGCAGAACATTCCGACTATGTTATTTGCTTCTGGGATGAGGGTGCGGCAAAAGGAGCAGGAACTAAAGGTGAGCTGACCATTTCTCACTACTTTGGAAAGCCAGTTTTTCTCGTAACGTCATTCCCCCTGCATGATATACCCGGCTGGGTGTTGGGATGTACGACTGAGGTGTTCAATGATTTTGAAGCTTTG
>SCUC01000411.1 GCA_004322375.1 Bacteroidota bacterium | reverse complement strand
GTCGGTAGAACTTTTTGGTTGTGCAGATTGGCTTGCACGCAGTTCTTCCTCCTTCGTAACTGACCACGTTAAATGCGTCCCGCAGGAACGGCAAAATTTATCGCCAATGGCGATCTCGCTTTTACAGGAAGGACAGAAAACAACTTGAGACATGAATACTGATACTTGGCTAATCTGTGATTGTTGGTTGGCGTTTCATGAGGTTTTGGTTCACCATCCCCTTCAACTCTTTTGAGACTTTGAAAATGGGAACGAAATGTTCATCCACCATTACCTGTTCTCCGGTACGTGGATTTCTGGCTACACGACCCTTCCGCTTTTTGGTTTTAAAACTTCCAAAGCCGCGTATTTCGATGTTCTTCCCTTCTTTCAACGCTTCGATAACGGTTTGGATAAAGCCATCAACGACTGCTTCCGTTTCTACTTTAGTCAAGCCCGTTCCAGCTGCTATGTGATCTACAATGTCTGCTTTCGTCAAAATGGATTCCTGTCAATTGTGCGACATAATGAATGTAAGATGATTAAAAACCTTGAGGTAAACGATATTGCAAAATTGGCTGCTGGAGAATACGTTCTTTCAGTCCAATAAATTCTGTTACTTCCGCATTTCCTGTGAGTATATCAAAAAGTGAGATTCGTTTCTTCGCTTCTTTAACGATTGATGGTTTTCCACTGATGCCGGCAAGCTCAGCCGCTATGCTCACAGCATCTTCATACGTCCCCAGCGTATCAACCAACCCTAACTCAAGCGCTTGTTCCCCTGTAAACACTCTCCCGTCTGCGTACTTCACCAACGTATCATGATCAAGCTTTCGCTCAGATTCCACCACCCCGATAAACTGGCGATGCACGTCATCCATCAAACTTTGGAAGTATTCTTTATCCTCGGCAGTCATTCTTCTAAAAGGATTTCCGGCATCTTTCATCTTGCCGCTTTTAATGGTATTCATTGTGATTCCAATTTTTCCCATTAAAGAATCAAACTCCATAAACTGTGAGATGACCCCGATGGAACCTGTAAGCGTTCCTTTGTTTGCAACTATTTTATTTGCGCCGCATGAAACGTAATATCCGCCGCTCGCAGCCATTGAGCCCATGCTGACGACGACGATTTTTCCCGATTCGCGAATTTTTCTCACCTCTTCATAAATCTCTTGACTTGCAGCGACTCCTCCTCCGGGAGAATCAACCCGAAGAATGATTGCCTGAATTGACCGGTCTTCATTAAACTTTTTTAGCTGCCGAACAATCTCTTCAGAATCAAGGATGACCCCTTTAACTTCAACTACAGCGACTTCATCACCTGAACCGTGGAAAACGACAACTTCTTTCCTTTCAACATTTTTCAACATCATCCAGAATGTCAGGATTGCTATGCAGGTAACAAATGCTAATCCTAAGAGGATGAAAAGAAATATCTTTGTTGATTTATTCACAAAAAACTCTCTTGCTTTATACTAATTTCTAAACTATCAATAGTTAAGTTATTGATTTATCAGATAATTATACGAAAAGTACCGTTAAAAATCAAAAACAAAAAAGGGCTACTTTTCAGTAACCCTTTAAATATGCGGATATTACGTAGGACAGGACTCTCTGCGAGCTGTTCTAATCTACGAACCCTTGATAAGCCCGTCATGCCCAATTCTGACAAAAAACTAATGTTTTACTTCACTTTTACCTCTATGTCCTTAG
>SCUC01000047.1 GCA_004322375.1 Bacteroidota bacterium | reverse complement strand
CAGGGAACGATACTGTCGGCGCGTGAAATCCGTAATCCATCAGCCGCTTGGAGATATCCTCCGCTTCAACGCCGCTCGCCGCTTTCACTACGCGCGTATCGAGTATAAATTCGTGCGCAACGCGGCCATTCATTCCCGTATAGAGAATTGGAAATGAGCGTTCCAATCGCTTAGCCATATAATTCGCGTTCAACATAGCAACTTGCGTAGCGCGTTTCGTTCCTTCGGCGCCAAGCATGGCAATATACGCCCATGATATGGGCAGAATGCTCGCGCTTCCCCATGGCGTCGCCGAAACAGGACCGATGGCGTTGCTTCCGCCGCAAGGGATTACCGGATGCGACGGAAGAAATGGCGCAAGATGTTCTGCAACAGCAATGGGACCCATCCCCGGACCCCCGCCGCCATGCGGGATGGCAAACGTTTTATGCAAGTTGATATGACAAACATCCGCGCCAAGCTCTGCCGGACGGCACAGTCCTACTTGCGCGTTCAAGTTCGCTCCGTCCATATACACCAGACCGCCGTTCCGGTGAATGATGTCGCACATGTCCTTGATGCCCTCTTCAAACACTCCATGGGTTGATGGATAGGTAATCATAAACGCGGCGAGGTTTGCCGCATGTTGTTTCGCCTTCGCGGCAAGGTCGGCAAGGTCAACGTTGCCATTATCTTCGCAGCGTATAAGAACGATATTCATCCCCGCCATTACCGCGCTTGCCGGGTTTGTTCCATGTGCAGAAGTCGGAATCAGGCAAACGTTGCGATGCTCCTCGCCGCGCGATTCGTGATACGCGCGAATGACGAGCAGCCCGGTATATTCTCCCTGCGCTCCCGCGTTCGGCTGAAGCGATACTCCGGTAAATCCGGTAATTTCTTGTAACATTCCTTCAAGCTGGTTGAACAATTCCCGGTACCCTTGCGCCTGCTCAACGGGCGTAAACGGGTGCAAGCCGTTGAATTCCTTCCAGGAAACCGGAAAGAGCTCTGTCGTCGCGTTCAACTTCATCGTGCAGGAACCGAGCGGAATCATGCTCGTTGTCAACGATAAATCTTTCGCCTCCAGCGAACGAATATAGCGAAGCATCTTCGTTTCCGGGTGATAGGCGTTAAACACAGGATGAGTTAAAAAGGAAGAACTCCTTTGCATGGAACCATGATATCCTGAATGCACTTCGCTCGCGATCTGGGTGATGTTCAAGGGGTGATGGTTGCCTGCCGCGAAAATTTCCCACAGCGTTTCAACTTCATTCTGTGTTGAACGCTCATCAAGAGAAATTCCAATCGAGCCATCTTCAAACCAACGGAGATTAATGTGCTTTGCCTCTGCGCGTGATTTCATATTCTGAACCGTTTCCTTCGCCGGGATAATTCTCAGCGTATCAAAATAGTCTTCATGCGCAATCGCATGACCGCTCCGCTTCAATCCATGAGCAAGAACTTTTGTAAGAGTATGAACCCCCTCCGCAATTGCCTTAATTCCGGATGGTCCATGATACACGGCGTACATGCTCGCCATAATGGCGAGCAACGCTTGGGCCGTGCAAATGTTAGACGTTGCTTTTTCCCGGCGAATGTGCTGTTCGCGCGTTTGCAATGCCATGCGCAGCGCTGGGTTACCCTGGGAATCAATGGAAACGCCGATGATTCTTCCCGGAACGCTTCGTTTGTATTCATCTTTCGTTGCAAAAAATGCCGCGTGAGGTCCACCATAGCCGAGTGGTACGCCAAACCTCTGGGTGTTTCCGAAGGCAATGTCTGCGCCAAATTCTCCGGGTGGAGTGAGAAGGGCAAGGCTCAATATGTCTGCGGCGACGGCTACCATCGCGCCTGCAGCATGAGCCTGTTCGATGAACGACCTGTAATCATAAATTGCTCCATCGCTTGCAGGGTATTGCACCAATGCTCCGAACACATCTTCAGAAAACCGGAATTCATTCCACTTCCCCATGATAATGCGAATATTTAACGGTTTCGCGCGCGTTTGGAGAACTCCAATCGTTTGAGGATGACAATCCTCAGAAACGAAAAACTGCGCATTTGTATGCTTGCCATTGATGTTGAACATCATGATCATCGCTTCCGCCGCGGCTGTCGCTTCGTCAAGGAGCGAAGCGTTGGCTATGGGCAAGCCCGTAAGATCAATAACCATCGTTTGGAAATTGAGAAGCGCCTCCATTCGTCCCTGCGATATTTCAGCTTGATACGGTGTATATTGTGTGTACCAGCCGGGATTTTCTAAAATATTTCTCTGGATAACAGCCGGGGTGAGCGTATCGTAATACCCCATTCCAATCAGGGAGCGATAGACGTTATTTTTCGCAGCAATATTTTTTAATGCCGCTATCGCTTCATGTTCGTTGATCGCTGAAGGAAGATGGTACAATCGAGATATGCGCAAATTGCCGGGGATGATACTTTCTGTAAAGCCATCGAGAGAAGTTGCGCCTACGGAGGCAAGCATTTCCTCAATCTCTTGCTCAGATGAGCCAATGTGGCGTTTGTGAAATTCAGGTTGAAACGCTAATTCTGTGGGCATTGGAATTCGTGTGTAATATGGTACAGTTGTAATTTCTTCAGATGAGGGCAGAAGCCAAGAGAGACGTGCTTCCCCGCCGGGAAACAACCAACAAAAGCGGAGAACATGGTCTTAAAAAAAATTCCGTTCACTTTCAGTAAACGGAATCGTTAGAAACTCTATTTTCCGATGAGTTCTCTATAGGTATCCGCCGGGAGCAACGCATCCATTTCGCTCATCGCCGCAATTGTTATTTTTATTAACCAGCCCCCGTTATACGGTTCGCGGTTAACAAGCTCGGGCGTTTTTTCAAGTTGGCTATTGATCTCGATAACCTCGCCTGAAACGGGCGCAAACAAATCGGAAACCGCCTTCACCGCCTCTATGGTTCCGAACGACTCGCCCTGCTTCACGCGTGTTCCAATGGCGGGAAGCTCTACAAAAACAACATCGCCAAGCTCACCCTGCGCATATTCGGTAATGCCGACTATTCCAGTGGCTCCTTCAACGCGAATCCACTCATGGTCTTTTGTATATTTTAATTGTTCTGGAAAATTCATGTTAACAATCCTTTATGCCTGATTCTTAGATATTGATATTATTATTGCCGGTTAGTGCTACCTTCTCAGCTACTCACATACTTATCTACTTATCTACTCATCTACTCAACTACTTATTATTATTTCTCTTATCTATGTAGCTTGTATCATAATTGGAACTCTTAAAAATTTCGTCCGCCATTACTGTACGGTGAAACGGCACCGTGGTGTGAATCCCTTCGACGGTAAACTCTTCCAGCGCCCCTGCTGCTTTCTTAATTGCTTCCTCCCGCGTTGGAGCATAGACTATGAGCTTTGCCATAAGGGAATCATAGTACGGCGGAATTCGATACCCGGTATAGCAATGGGTATCAACTCGCACGCCATAGCCGCCGGGGAGGTGGAAACTTTTTATTTCTCCCGGAGAAGGGCGAAAATCATTGGCAGGGTCTTCCGCGTTGATTCTACACTCGATAGCATGTCCTAACGGCTTGAATAATTTCTTTCGTAAACGGGTTCCCGCGGCGATTTCGAGCTGCATTTTAATAAGGTCCAGCCCGGTCACCATTTCCGTTACAGGATGCTCGACCTGAATACGCGTGTTCATCTCCATGAAATAAAAATTCTTATCCTTGTCAACTAAGAACTCTATTGTTCCCGCCCCCTCATAATCAACCGATTGCGCTCCTTTCACTGCTGCGTTGCCCATGCTCTCGCGTAGCTGCGGAGAAACGATAGGAGACGGGCTTTCTTCTATCAGTTTCTGGTGGCGGCGCTGCACCGAACAATCGCGTTCATTAAGATGGATGACATTGCCATACCTATCGCCCAGCACCTGAATTTCGATATGCCGCGGCTGCTCGACAAATTTTTCGATATAGACATCCGGATTTCCGAATGCAGAACCTGCTTCGCTGCTTGCCATCTGGAATGCCTTTTCAAATTCACTTGCCTCGCGAACTATGCGCATTCCTTTTCCGCCTCCGCCTGCCGTTGCTTTTATCATGACAGGATATCCGATACCATCTGCTATTTCTTTCGCTACATTCACGTCGCGTATAACACCATCGCTGCCCGGAATAACAGGCACGCCGGCTTTTCTCATCGTTTCTTTCGCAAACGATTTATCACCCATTGAGGTAATCGCTTCCGGCGATGGACCAATGAATTTTAATCCCTGCGATTGACAAATTTCAGCAAATTGAGCGTTTTCGGCAAGAAATCCGTACCCCGGATGTATTGCCTCCGCATTGGTAATTTCGGCGGCCGATATGATGCGCGGGATGTGTAAATAGCTTTCTTTCCCCGGAGGCGGTCCTATGCAAATTGCTTCATCAGCGAATTTCACGTGGAGGGAATCGCGGTCGGCTTCCGAATATACTGCCACTGTTTTGATGCCTAGCTCGCGGCAAACGCGAATCACTCGTAACGCGATTTCACCACGGTTGGCGATTAGAATTTTATTAAACATACCCCGTTAAGAAATTTCAAAATTCAAATTACAATACCCAAATAAATTCCAATACTCAATCTTCAATTCAACACAACATCTGATGTTAAGCAATACACTGTTTGAGAATAAAAATAATAAATACTAAATCCGAATATCCCTACAGGTCTTCGACTAAAAAAATTCGAAATACTAATATCCAAAACCTTTAATTTCAAGCTGTTTCGAACATTATGATTTCGGATTTGTTTAGGATCTAGGATTTCGATATTAGAATTTTTCACATCAAACACCGTCGTTGTATAACGTCAACCTATAGTTCTATCACTACAGGTATTTGAACATTGGAATTTATTTGGAATTTGAATGTTGCCATTTGGGATTTTCCCTTATAATGGTTCGATTAAAAATAGGGGTTGGTTGAACTCGACTGGCTGGGAGTTTTCGACTAATATCTTGACAATACGTCCTGACGTATCCGACTCGATTTCATTCATTAATTTCATCGCTTCGATAATACATAATACCGTGCCTTGCTGCACCGTCTGCCCGATTTCTACATAAGGATCGGCATCGGGAGCGGGCGCGCGGTAAAATGTTCCAACCATCGGCGATTTCACTTCATGATACGCGACGCCTGTATGCGCAGCCGGAGAGGGAGGCTGAGCGGATGCTGACTCAGAAGTGGGGGCAGATGGGGGAGCGGTAGATGGAACAGGCGCTGCAGGAACGGGAGCGAACGATGCAATTGCCTGCGGCGCATTCTTCGCTACCCGTATTTTTGTTCCTTCCTCCTCGATACTAATCTCGTCCACACTGCTCTGTTCAAGCAAGCGAACTATTTTCTTGAGGTAGTTAATGTCCATGAACGCACCTTGACTATTGTGTTAGTTATTCTTCACGCGTTCAAGATAATATCCTGTTCGCGTATCTATTTTTAACAAATCGCCTTCATTAATAAACAACGGAACGTTGACCGTCGCCCCGGTTTCAACTTTGGCAGGTTTTTGCGCTCCGGTAGCCGTATCCCCCCGAATACCGGGTGGCGTTTCGATAACTTTTAAGACTACCGTTATTGGAACCTCTACGGAGAGAACGTCAGAGGCATTCGTGAGCATTTGCACGACTTCACCCTCTTTTAAAAATTTTGCAGCCTCTCCCATTAATTTTTCGTCCACGGTTATCTGGTCGTATGTTTCCTGATCCATAAAAACGTATCCGGAGGGGTCTGAATAAAGAAATTGATATTCCTTATTTTCTACGCGAACCTGGTCAACCGCTTCGCCTGCGCGAAAACGGATTTCGACGACTTTTCCCGATTTGATATTCTTCAGCTTGGCGCGGACGAACGCCCGCCAGTTGCCCGGGTTAACGTGCTGGAACTCGACAACCGTCCAGATGTTACCATCCATTTTTATTGCCATGCCGGGGAAAAAATCTGATGTTGAAGCCATAAAACTCCTTAGATTAGAACAAAATTGCAGAATATATATATTATTGGCAGAAAAAGATAGGAAGAATTGACTTCAAAAGCAAAGGTGAAGCTGATGCGAGTACCTCTCGTTCCCACGCCTGCCAAGCCAAAGGCATGTTTCCAAATCATGTATCGGTATGGGAATGAAATCACAGGGCTGTCTCAAAAGCACTGTTTTGTCATTCCCGCGAAAGCGGGAATCCAGAAATTCGTTCAAAATTGAAGAATGCTGATTGGATACCTGCCTTCGCAGGTATGACAATACAACTTTTGAGA
>SCUC01000410.1 GCA_004322375.1 Bacteroidota bacterium | reverse complement strand
GCTTCCTCGTACCCTTTACCGCCGATGAGCGCTATCGAGATTCCAACAAACGCAGCGGCGGAGGTAATGGCATCGCTTCTGTGATGCCAGGCATCTCCGATAACTGCCGCGCTCTGCACAGATTGCCCAACGCGAATGACAAATCGAAAGAGAATCTCTTTTGTAATAATAACAAGAATAAGAACAAGAAGGGTAAATGGCGCAGGAGCGTGGTGGGGTATGATAATTTCGTTCACGCTCTGAATTACTATGATTAACGCTCCCGATAGCAATCCCATCGCCACTACAGCGGCGGCAAGCGGCTCTGCCTTGCCGTGTCCATACGGATGATCGCCATCGGGTGGGAGCGAAGAAATTTTCAGCCCGCTCCAGACAATAAAAGAACTTGCTATATCTAATGTTGATTCTATTGCATCTGCGATAAGAGCATAGGAATTGCCAAGCACGCCTGTAATTCCCTTAATAGCTGCTAATGCCGCATTCACAAGAATGCCTATCACTGCCGTCCGCATCCCGCGTTCAGCAGGATGTCCGCGATTGATAACCGGACGTTCGCTCATTGGCATTGTTTAAGCATTAGTTACGGTTCAAAACGAAGATCCTCTCCGTCATACTCAAATTTTTGATCATTAAGAGCGGGCGTATTCTCCGGCTCCAGTACGGCATTGTACAGCAAGTTCGACCCCGACCAGGCAGAGATGATAAATCGAAAATCATAAAGTCCGTAGTAATACGTTGAGCCGACTCCTTGATACAAGATGGCATCGTTGCGGTTTCCCGTAATCGTTACCGTTTTATCTCCCAGCCAGGTCCATGTCGTTTCGTTTGCTCCTTTGTAAAAGAACCGGACTGCAAGTTCACGCGTAACATTGCTTCCTGCATCTATCTCCAAATTGAGCGTACCTCTGGTCGCGTAGCCGTCGCGATCTGCATCTGTACGGCTTGTCCAGTACACGCTTCTTATCGAATACGTAACATCAGGTTCAATGATGGTTTCTTCATTGTTACACCCGGCAAGAAAAAGTATCGTTAGAACAACGACGGACATAAGAATATTGCGCTTCATACCATTACTCCACATAATGTAAGTTGCTGACCATAATTGGCTAAAGGTAAGCAACCTTTAGAACAAATTCAACTCTTTTTTGAAAAAAGTTGCAGATATGTGAAAAATATCACTCGATAACCATCTTGAATAATCTGGGAGTCGCATCGTTCTGTTCGATGATGACATGGTTTCCTTCCTGAATCCCCTTCCACCGGATAAAATAGTGTTCATGGGGAAGTTCAGCGCCGCGGCAAACGCAAGAGACGGCCTCCACTTTTACAACTCTCTCCGTGTCTTTTGTTTTAAGCGTAAACAGCTGCCCGCTTGATGGGAATAACATCAACCGATGCTTGAGTATGAATATGTAACCCTCCCGCTCCTCCTCTAATGAAATTGTTCGAGAATAAAAATTGCTGGACATACCTATAATGAATAATAAACGTGGATCATGCATCACTCTTTTTGCTTTGAGATTATGATGCAAGAAAATATATACACGTGTCCCCTATTAATGAACGTTCTACTCCCGTTCCTTCGATCTCAAAGTACTGTAGATTCTCATAGGGGCGCCACGATGGCAGCTTGTAAGCCATACAAAATGCCATCTGTAGTATATTTTTGACTTCAACTGGTACACAAGTATAGAGAAAATCTTAAAAATTGTCAAATGCAAAAATTAGCGAAGGGAAAATACCTTCCTTTAACAAAAATGCCACTCACGTTCAACATGAGTGGCATTGAAAAACGCCTCACGAAGATTTGTTACACCAGTCCCTGGTCTAACATCGCATCGGCAACTTTGAGGAAACCCGCAATATTTGCGCCATTCACATAATTGCCCGGAGTCCCGAAACGTTCTGCTGTTTCGTAACATGCCTTATGGATGTTCTTCATGATGCCGTGGAGCTTGTTATCCACCTCTTCACGCGACCAACCTATGCGCATGCTGTTCTGAGACATTTCAAGACCGGAAGTTGCAACACCGCCGGCATTTGCAGCTTTGCCCAAGCCATACAGAATCTTCGCGTCAATAAATTGCTTTACCGCTTCAAGCGTCGAAGGCATGTTTGCGCCTTCGGCAATGCAATACACGCCGTTCTTCAACAAGTTTGCAGCGTCCTTGCCATTGACTTCATTCTGCGTGGCGCTTGGGAAAGCACAATCCGCTTTGTGATTCCACAGCGGGTTGTAATCGAGCTTCGGGTCAATCGGATAATACACCGCGCCTTTATGTGCATCAGCGTAATCCTTTATTCTTCCACGCTTCACATTTTTCAGTTCCATGATGAAATCGAGTTTCTTTTTATCTATACCGGCTTCATCATAAATATAACCGTTGGAATCGGAAAGCGTCACAACTTTTCCGCCCAGCTCATTAATCTTCTCTACAGTGTATTGAGCGACATTACCACTGCCGGAGACTAAACAAACTTTCCCTTGAAACGTTTGTTTTCGTGTTGCCAACATTTCCGCCGCAAAATAGACAGCGCCGTATCCGGTCGCCTCAGGACGAATTAGGGAACCGCCCCAATTCAACCCTTTGCCTGTGAGCACGCCGGTAAACTCGTTACGGAGCTTCTTGTACTGGCCAAACAGAAAACCGATTTCCCGTCCACCTACTCCAATGTCTCCTGCCGGAACATCCGTATCCGCTCCGATATGACGATACAGTTCGTTCATGAAGCTCTGGCAAAATCGCATTACTTCATTATCGCTCTTGTTTTTCGGGTCAAAGTCCGAACCACCTTTGCCGCCGCCCATCGGGAGCGTCGTTAGGCTGTTTTTGAAGACCTGCTCGAATGCTAAAAATTTCAAAATTCCAAGGTTCACCGAAGGATGGAATCGTAACCCTCCTTTGTATGGACCGATTGCGCTATTCATTTGAATGCGAAATCCGCGATTGACATGAATTTCGCCCTGATCATCCATCCAGGGTACGCGGAACATTATCACCCGTTCCGGTTCGACGATACGCTCAAGTATTTTATGGGTACGGTATTCGGGATATCTGTCTAACACAAGTGTAAGAGACTCGACAACCTCTTGCACTGCCTGAAGAAATTCTGGCTCTGCCGGATTTTTTGCTTTAACCATCGCCAGGAGATGATCTGCATAGTTTGTCTTGGACATAACGTTTGTTCCTGCTAAATTGTGGACATAGTTATTTATTTTTTACACAAAGCCTCTTATTCACTGATGTTATCCTATAAATAAGGTTTAGCAGCCCACGACTTAAGTCCTGGGCTGCTGACAACATTTTATTCCATATGGTGTGAATTCGTATTCATGCTACTTACGCAAAACCGGTTTGTAACCAGAGAAATTAAGGCAATCCTCACGAACCATAACTGTAAGCGATGATACTTGCGTCCTATAACTTCATTTATTTAGTATCTTCAAATATCAATTACGGGAAAATGCCCATCTCTAAGTACGATTTGGCAATCTTATCAATCGAGCTGATGAAAGCAGCCGTGCGTAAGCTAATTCCCTTATACTGCTTGCTCACTTCCCTGATTTCATTATACGCGCTGATCATCGTATCTTCAAGTCCGGAGTTAACAAGCGCTTCTTCATCAGGTCCCTGAATCGTTCGTTCCCGTTCATCCGGTGTAAACGATTCACCGGTTACTTTTTCAATAACGCTTAACAATTGGCTATACGAGCTTTCCGTGTAACGCTTCGCCATTCTTCCCATTCGCACATGCTGAAGATTCTTCAACCATTCAAAATACGATACGGTTACGCCGCCGGCATTGCAATACATGTCAGGGAGAATTAAAATCCCTTTGTTTACGAGAACTTCTTCCGCATCCGAGCTTGTCGGTCCGTTTGCTCCTTCACCTATGATTTTTGCCTTGATGCGAGCCGCGTTTTCTCCCGTAATTTGCTTTTCGAGAGCGGCAGGAATAAGAATGTCGCACTCTAATTCAAGCGCGTCTTTTGAGCTTGAAATATTCTTTGCGCCGGGATAGCTCAGAATCGAGCGCGTGCTTTTCCGGTGCTTCACTACTTCGTCAACATCGAATCCCTTCGGATTGTAAATAGCGCCTTCGTATTCCGCCAGCCCGACAATGACTGCTCCTCCTTCTTGTAAAAACTTAGCAGCATGATACCCTACATTGCCAAGTCCCTGAACAACGACCCGTTTCCCTTCCAACCCGGGTGTTAACCCGAGTTTTTTCATATCATCGGCTTTTGCGCATGCTTCGCGGACTGCAAAATACACTCCGCGTCCTGTGGCTTCGCGCCTTCCACGAATTCCACCCTGACTGATAGGCTTTCCCGTAACGCAAGCTGTGCCATCGAGCGAGCCGGGATTCAACGCGAGATATGTATCTACCATCCATGCCATTTCGCGTTCGCCTGTACCGTAATCGGGGGCTGGAACATCCACGCCCGGACCGATAAAATTCTTTTTAACGAGCTCGGCGGTATAACGCCGCGTAATTCGTTGAAGCTGGTTAGCCGTGTATTCTTTCGGATTGATTTTTATGCCCCCCTTCGCGCCGCCAAATGGTACATCAACAACTGCGCATTTGTACGTCATTAGCGCTGCGAGCGCTTTGACTTCATCTTCGTTCACATCCAGGCTATAGCGGATACCACCCTTCGTCGGCATTCGGTGGTGACTGTGTTCGACCCTCCACGCTGAGACGACCTCAACTCCGTCATCGGTTTCTACCGGAAACCTGAAGTGATAGATACTGTTACATTCTTTTATTTGTTCAAGCAGACCGGAAGGATAATCAAGATACTTCGCTGCTTTATCGAAATTTGTAATTACATCACCAAAAAAACTTGTTTCATTCATTGACATAAATCACCAAGATAAGTTATAGATTCAGAAAATAATAAACCACCCTAAGGGATAGGGCGTGGTCAAGCTCTTTAGAAAATTTTTAGGGTTTCCCCATGAATAAATGACCATAAGCGCTAAGAAAATCGTCAATTTGTATGCCAGATGCAAATTTAGCTTTACGCTTCATAGATTGTTTTATTTTTTCTACAGTATCAGTTTTGATAAGAACATTATAAAAAAGGTGTCAAAATTGAAAGGAAATGATATAAGGTAACATTGTCAATTCATTGAAAAGAATATAGAAGAAACGTATATTAAACTCATGCTTGCAAATTTAAATCAGAAATTTTAAGCATTTTGAATAATTTTACCATTTCCCGACATGAAAAAAACTGAGAAACAAAGCTACAAACAAAAATTCAAGATTGATTTAAAACGATTTACAACTAGCCTCTCTCAATCGGTCTCAACCAAAGAGGGTGAATGGACAATCAAGGGCTTTATAGATATCTACAAAAATATTTATACCATCTCTTCTGATACTGAAATTGTTTCTAAAATTTTAGAAATTCATATTTTCCCTCAAATATTACAATTCGCTGAAAGCATTGGCTATAGCATTGTACTGGCAGAAAAACAAAATTGGTATCCTGATTTAAGTTTTGTTCATAAAGAAAGGAACGAGATAAAATTCGCAGTTGATCTAAAAACCACTTACCGAGATCCAAATTTTCCCGGTCATGTTAACGGCTTTACCTTAGGCAGCCACGGAACATATTTCAAGGACAGAAACAGCCATAAAAATATTCAATTCCCATATTCTGACTATGCAGGACATTTCTGCTTAGGAATCATATATTCCAGAACAGATTTTTTTAATAAAGAAGATTCGTCTATTTACCAAGTACAAGAGCTTCAAGAAAAATCAAGTTCTCAAAAAAAGAAGATTGGCACACGCGAAATTACAACTGTGGAAAACCTAAAATCCATCACGTCAGTCATTAAAGATTTTGAATTCTTCGTAGCTGAAAAATGGGAGATTGCCAATGAAACCGAAGGATCAAAGAATACAGCCAACATTGGCTCTATTACCAATATCCAAGATTTGATAAAAGGAAATGGTATTTTTGCAAAACTAGGAGAATTTTGGTTTGATGAATATTGGATGAATTATGGTTCGGCAACAATGGTTAAGAATGGAAAAAGTTTAAAAATAACCAAACTAAAAGATTTCTTAGAATTTAAAGGCAGAAGGAACTTGTTGAATAGGCTTGTAACAAAACACACGAAGAAGAAAGCAGATTCATGAAGGTCATTGTGCCGCCGCTAAAAAGCCAGGGAATAAAAACAAAATTTGTTCCCTGGATTTTCGAGCTTGTTAAAACTATTAATCCCAAGGGAAAATGGATTGAACCTTTTTTAGGTACCGGCGTTGTTGCATTCAATTCCGGATTCCCCAAAGCCATTCTTAATGATGTCAATCCTCACATTATAACTTTTTACAAAGGCATTTTGGATGGAACTATTACTCCTCAAATTGTAAAAAAATTTCTTGAAGAGGAGGGCAAGAAACTATCGAGAGCAAATGAGAACGGATACGAGTATTACAAGATAGTCAGAACCCGTTTTAACAAAAACCATTCCCCGCTCGATTTTCTCTTTCTTTCAAGAACAGGATTCAATGGTATGATGCGGTTTTCACAAAAAGGAGATTGGAATATCCCGTTTTGTAAAAAACCCAATCGCTTTGCCCCTGCGTATGTTACAAAAATTACGAATCAGGTGAGAAAGATACAGTCAGTGCTTAAAAGGGATTGGGTATTCCATAACACTGGCTTTGAAAAAATTATTCCGATGGCTACAAAGGATGATATTCTTTACTGTGACCCCCCGTACTTCGGCAGATATGTTGATTATTATAATGGATGGACTGAAAAGGATGAAGAACTGTTATATGCTCTTTTAGCAAGTACCCCTGCCAAATTTATCCTATCAACATGGCATCATAATAACTATCGAGAAAATGATATGATAAAGAAATTTTGGAATAAATTTACTATCATAACAAAAGATCATTTTTATCACTCCGGCGGTAAGATTGAGAACAGGAATTCTATTGTCGAAGCGTTAGTATTTAACTTTGATGCTGAGAGCATGGCAAAACACAACCATTCAGTAATGCCAAAAATCATCAACAACCAACTAAACATCTTTATGCCAGGCGAGGATTCTTTTATCAAGCAACGGCCTCTCGTTTCTCGTTGAAATAGTTTCCTCTTGTTCTTTTTGTCTATCACTAATTCACCAACGTTCAAAAATCTTCGCCCACCATGTCCCCTATATCAACCTATATCCCCGAATTAAAGCTCGACCTCATTCAAACCCTTGCTATTGCATGTTTCATGTATTTTGTCGGTATTCTTCTCCGTCGCCGGATAGGCATTCTTGAACGATTGAATATTCCCTCTGCTGTTATCGGGGGACTTCTCTTTGCAGCTATGAACCTTGTTCTGCATGACAGGTTTTTAAATATTAAATTTGAAACAGCTACACAGCCGTTATTCATGGTCTTGTTTTTTACTACCATTGGCATGGGTGCAAGTCTTCCCCTGTTAAAAAAAGGAGGAGTTCAGGTTGTTATTTTTTTGGTTATGTCCACGGTCTTTTGCTTTGTCCAAAACTTTCTTGGGATGGGTATATCATCCCTTTTTGGCGTGAGTCAACTTCTGGGGATTGTTGCAGGCTCGGTAACTCTTGTTGGGGGTCCCGCAACC
>SCUC01000409.1 GCA_004322375.1 Bacteroidota bacterium | reverse complement strand
CCATAAGAAAGGTGGGTGGACGAAAACATGGGAAGCGATGCGCGATCTGGTATCGAAGTCACGGTCATTTTTCTCAGCCATCGGACAATCGCAGAATCCCCTCCTTCCCTACGTCGAAGCCAACGTTGTTACCGACCTGTTGCCCCCGATTATGGTAGCGCCAACGGCAGATGCAGGCGCTCCCTTCTTCGGATTTTGGTACAAGCTCGGAACTACGCAGCTTGTCGTCTCAGAGCCGCCTGTTACGGACGTTCCGTTATTCTCAGGAGACATCATTCTGGGCATCTATAAATTCGGCACGCCATCCTCAAACAGTGACACAGAATACGACGCTTCCTATGGCGCAGAACGAACTCTGTTTGAAACTCCGACCATTGTTGCCTTCACGAAAGAATTTAACCAGAGAAGAGGTCTCGTCGGCAAAACACTTCGCTTCCTCGTCCGCAGAGACGGCAAAGAAGTAAAGGTTGATATGAAGTGCAGTGCTGCGGAAGGCGGAAATATTTTTCAGAGGTAAGAAGTTGACACTCAAATAGTAACAAGCAGCCCGCGACTTAGTCGTGGGCTGTTTGACATCACTTTATCCATAATCTTACCCAATAACAAAAAACATTTAACCCATCATTTTTTTTGTTTCTTCCCTTCTTTTTTCCTAAATTAGCCGCATCTGAAATGTGATTCTGACGAAGTAACGTCAACCATTCACGTTCATATCATTTATCATCACCGAACACTTCGAAACCCATGGATACATTTTTAAGTCTGTATAATTCCTCCGTTGGCAAGAAGTTCGTAGTAGCGTTAACGGGTCTTTTTATTTGTTCCTTCCTTGTCGTTCATCTCACCATAAATTTATTTTTATTCAAGAACGATGGGGGGCAGACCTATGACCTCTATGCACATTTCATGTCCACAAATATTTTCATCCGCCCAATCGAGTACATCCTCGCGTTGGGATTTCTTCTTCATATTTTTACTTCAGCCTACCTCTGGTGGCTCAATAAGCAAGCGCGCTCCGTTCCATATAAAGCAAAAGCTTCCTCGGAAAATAGCACGTTAGCCTCCCGCACGATGTTCGTGACCGGAAGCATTGTTTTTATTTTCCTCGTCGTGCATATCCGCACATTTTTCGTACCCACGCGTTTTGCCGATGTTGAACCGTCTTCGTATGAAATGGTAAAATTTGCATTCCGGGACCCGTTATATGTCCTGTTTTACGTAATAGCAATTTCACTTCTCGGCTACCATCTCCGTCACGGCTTTCAATCGGCATTTCAGACATTCGGTATCAAAGATAAAAAATACGCCCCCTACATTCATTTTATAGGAGGTATTTTCTGGCTCCTCATCCCGCTCCTGTATATCGCAATGCCTGTGTATTTCTACTTCAATCCTTATTGAGAACGAGTTACTATGGAACTAAATTCTAAAATCCCCGAAGGTCCCATCGAAAAAAAATGGGATAACCATCGCTTTGCGATGAAGCTTGTCAACCCGGCAAACAAACGCAAATATCATATTATCGTGGTCGGCACAGGATTAGCGGGCGCCTCTGCAGCTGCTTCGTTAGCAGAGCTTGGCTACCAGGTTACCTCATTATGCTACCACGAATCGCCCCGCAGAGCGCATAGTATCGCTGCCCAGGGCGGTATCAACGCCCCGAAGAACTACAAAAACGATGGCGACAGCGTCTGGCGCTTATTTTACGACACGGTAAAAGGCGGAGATTTCCGCGCACGCGAAGCAAACGTTTATCGCCTTGCTCAGGTTAGCGGTAGCATCATTGACCAGTGCGTGGCGCAGGGTGTTCCCTTCGCACGCGAGTATGGCGGCTTGCTCGATAACCGCTCTTTTGGCGGAGCGCAGGTTTCCCGCACCTTCTATGCGCGGGGACAGACAGGACAGCAATTGTTGCTCGGTGCATATTCCGCTCTAGAACGGCAGATTAGCAAAGGAACAGTCAAGTTTTATGATAGACGAGAGATGCTCGACCTCGTGGTAATTGACGGTCAGACGCGGGGAATTATCGCCCGGAACTTGCGCGACGGTTCCATTGAAGCGTATATCGCGGATGCTGTCATCCTCGCCACCGGCGGCTACGGCAACGTGTTTTACCTTTCGACGAATGCGAAAGCATCGAACGCTACAGCCATCTGGCGCGCGCATAAACGCGGTGCATTGTTTGGCAATCCGTGTTATACCCAAATTCATCCCACCTGCATTCCCGTCGCAAGCGATTATCAATCTAAGCTTACCTTAATGAGCGAAAGCCTCCGTAACGATGGCCGCATCTGGGTTCCGAAAAAGGTCGGCGACAAACGCAACCCAAGAGAAATTCCCGAAGAGGAACGCGATTATTATCTCGAGCGGAGATACCCCTCCTTCGGAAATCTTGTGCCACGCGACGTTGCCTCTCGCAATGCCAAAGCTGTTTGCGATGAAGGACGCGGAGTTGGCGAAACAGGTTTAGCTGTTTATCTCGATTTTGCCGATGCTATTAAACGCAACAGCAAAGCGTGGGTTGAAGAAAAATACGGCAACCTCTTCGATATGTACCATGAAATCACCAACGAAAACGCGTACGAAACTCCAATGCGTATCTTCCCCGCCGTTCACTACACAATGGGCGGCTTGTGGGTTGATTACAACCTGATGACGACGATTCCCGGGTTATATGTCCTGGGTGAAGCCAATTTTTCAGACCATGGCGCGAACAGACTTGGCGCGAGCGCGCTCATGCAGGGTTTAGCCGATGGCTACTTTGTTATTCCATATACTATCGGCGATTATCTCGCTTCTTCCAAATTCCAACAAATAACATCAGACCATCCATCGTTCAGCGATGCCAAACGGGATGTTGAACAAGCCAACGAAAAACTTGTTTCCATTCGCGGGAACAAAACTGTGGATGAGTTCCACAAAGAGTTAGGAAAAATCCTGTGGGATTATTGCGGCATGGGTCGGAATGCTGATGGCTTGAAAAAGGCTCTTGAGATGATTCCTAAATTGCGAGATGAATTTTGGAAAAATCTACGCGTTCCCGGCTCCAGCAAAAGCATGAATCCCGAACTGGAAAAAGCAGGCAGGGTAGCAGATTACATGGAACTTGCCGAGCTGATCTGCGCGGATGCCCTTCACCGTGAAGAGTCATGCGGCGGGCACTTCCGCGAAGAATACCAGACTGAAGAAGGCGAAGCAAAACGCAACGACGAGAAATTTTCCTACGTCGCAGCCTGGCAATTTAACGGCGTCGGTCAACCCGAAACGCTTCATAAAGAATCATTGACGTTTGAGTATGTGAAACAAGCGCAAAGAAGCTATAAATAGTTACCGAGTTGAAGTAACTTAGTATTTTACTATGTGTTTCGGTTTCATGCTTCAGGACGACACAATCCTGAAATATGAAGCTTGAAACCTGAAACTTTTTTACTTTTTAATTTTTACTTTTGAATTGATATGAACATAACACTGAATGTCTGGCGACAGCCCGACCAAAAATCTCAGGGACAATTTCAAAGCTATCCGGCAACCGGTATTTCACCCGATATGTCGTTCCTTGAAATGCTTGATGCAGTCAATACCATGCTGGTAAAAAAAGGCGAAGAGCCTATTGCGTTCGACCATGATTGCAGGGAAGGCATTTGCGGTAGCTGCGGCATGGTTATCAATGGAAGACCGCACGGACCGGAGCGGGGTGTTGCGACCTGTCAGCTGTATATGCGACATTTTAAGGAAGGCGATACTATTACACTCGAGCCCTGGCGGGCGAACGCTTTTCCCGTTCTCAAAGATTTAGTCGTTGACCGTACATCGTTCGACAGAATAATTCAGGCAGGGGGTTATGTTTCAGTGGATACCGGCGGAGTACCCGACGCGAATTGTATCCCGATTCCTAAGGTCAAGGCGGAAGAAGCGATGGATGCGGCGGCATGTATTGGCTGCGGGGCGTGTGTCGCTGCGTGTAAAAACTCCTCCGCGATGCTCTTTGTCTCGGCAAAAGTATCCCAGCTCGCGCTGTTACCACAAGGCGATGCCGAGCGTAAACAACGGGTTGAACGCATGATCGCACAGATGGATAAAGAAGGATTTGGAGGATGTACTAATACTTTAGCTTGCGAGGCGGAATGTCCAAAGAAAATTCCTGTAACGCATATTGCTCGATTAAATAGGGAATTTTTGAGAGCAAAGCTAACGTAATCGAAATGCAGCCCACGACTTCAGTCGTGGGCTTTTTATTTACAACTCCAACGATTTTTTGAAACTCTCCTCATCGAGCGTAGCCGATTGACGCTCTATCCTATCCAATCCTGATTTGGGATTATGTAAATTCATGAAAGCGTCAACATACAGGTTGATGGCAGAACGAACATCTGAAAAATATTCGGTAAGCTTATGAAGTACCGGGGTTACGTCCGCCTCATACCGTAATGAAGCATCGGCTGCTGCTTCAAAGTGTATAGATCCGATTTGTTCATAATATTCTAACGAAGGAGCTCCCTTCTGTTTTTCTCTCGTGTAAATCACGTCGGGAAAAAATCCGGTGAGAAATAATGCGGCGTTTCCTATATGCAAGTGCATGTGATATTGCTGAACCTCATTGAGATCGTTCAACACCTGC
>SCUC01000408.1 GCA_004322375.1 Bacteroidota bacterium | reverse complement strand
ATTCTAAATCTTACCAGCTGACAAGCCGTTCCGATACTATTCCTCCGGGTCCGGTATCAAGCGCGGTCTCCAGGTTAATTTTTGTTTCAGCGAGCCATTCGTTTGCAAATGTTAAGGGCGTCGGCAAACGCGAGTCAATCGTTCTTACGTTCGAGGCACGGGATTCTGCCGATGTGCCGTTAGATTCCGCTCATCAAGTAGATATTGCATTTAGGATTATGCCCTCTATTGACGGCGGAGAGAAGCTCGCTCCGGAAACGACAAAAACCTCTGTCATCGCGAGTAAATTAGGACAGGCTACTACAACGTTACAATCCGGTATGAAAGCCGGCATTGTGCAGATTGAAGCTTCCGTGGTAGGGTTCCCTGATATTCGAGCAACTTCCCCCGCGCTAACAATTCATAGCGGGCCTGCTGATCCTGCTCACTTTACCGTTGCTCTTGAAAAGTTGAACTTCCCCGCTCTCGGATATCTCGGTGTCCAAAATAAAGTAACCGTTCAGGTGGGTGATAAATGGGGTAATCCTGTTCCGGAGAGTACGGCAATTTATTTCTCAACAACGGGCGGTATTATTCAACCTGCTGCCTTAACGGATGAAGTAGGTATTGCTCAAGTAACGCTGAGTTCCGGCAATAGCGAGCCTGAAAACGGATTTGCGTGGGTTCATGCAAGCACAGTAGGAGATTCCAGCAAGCTAGTGAAAGATAGTATTAGCGTTCTCTTTTCAGGTCAGCCGAAAATAGAACCGGATGAGTATCAGTTCGAAATCAATGATGGAAGTTCAATTCAAATTCCATTTCGTGTCTTCGATAGAAATCGTAATCCACTTTCAAGCGGAGAGCGAATTACTGTTTCATTTAGCGGGGAGGCGACGTCAGAAATTGCCTTCACGGGAGATCTCGATGTAACGATGCCCGATGTACAGGATAGCGCTTTTACGTTCTTCAAAATAACCGCTATTGATACTGTCGTACAATCTCCGAGTTCCGATAAAAGCTTAATTATGACCATTTCTGTAAGTGGACCAAATGGAAACACGTTGCGTTCGTATATCGGGGTTCTTCGCGGTTCGGGCGGCGTAATTATAGGAAGCGGAAAGCCCGCAAGTATCGTGCTGACCGGATTAACGACGAACACTGTTTCTGTTCATGGCACGGGTCAAAATGAAACCTCAATTATGACGTTTCAGGTTTTAGATAGAGGTGGAAGACCCATTCCCCAAGATTCCGCTCTTGTAACGTTTGAATTTGTCGGTCCCAATGGGGGTGCAACGTTATACCCTGAATTGTCAAGGACAGACGCTGCGGGACGAGTGCAGACAGCCTTAACAAGCGGAACAATAGCCGGAGTTATTCAGGTGGTTGCGTTAATTGATACCGGCGGTGTCTCGCCACTAACGTCAGGTCCTGTCCGAATTACAATTGCCGGAGGCTTGCCCGATCAGAACCATTTCACTCTCGCTGTTGAGAAGCTGAATATCCCCGGACTTGTCCGCGCAGGCGTTACTGACGTGATGACTGTGTATGTAGGCGATAAATACGGTAACCCGGTTCAACCGAACACAGCAGTCTACTTCACGACGACGGGCGGGTATATAGACGGGTCGGCATTCACCAATGCAAGCGGGATTGCCTCTGCTACGTTGCGTTCAGCGCAACCCGATCCGCAAAACGGATACGCGACAGTTACGGCTACTACCGTTGATTCGAGCGGCAACCAGGTGGTAAATTCCGCTCTTGTGCTTTTCTCAGGGTATCCTATTATCACCGTTAGCGATTACAACATTCAGCTTGTTGATGATTCATCGTTCACGCTCTGGTTTGGCGTACACGATTACAATCATAATCCGATGTCATCCAGCACCAACATCAGCGTCTCTGTTGGAGGTAAAAATGCCAGCGATGTCGCGTTGTTTGGCGACGTCTCTACGACGTTGCGAGACGCTCTCTACGGCGGGTATCGTATAGACACATTCTATGTCAACATCGTTGACAAAGTAGCAAACAGCTTGAAAGCAGGAGAATTCAATATTACCATTGACGTTGATGGACCCAACGGCGCAACGTCGGTAACTCTCCCCGGTACGCTGCTCAAAACGTGTTGTCCAAAAATAAAATCACTTGCATTATTAACCGATGTTCCCCGTGAGTTGACAATTCAAGGCACCGGAGGGCAGGATACGCTCACCGTAGCATATCAAATCAGGGATAGTTTAGGACAGAGCATTCCTCGCGCAGGAGAGCCGATAACCTTTGAGGTCGAAGGCTCAAGCGGCGGCTTTGTTCCAACCTTAGTCTATACCGACGCGAATGGAAGAGTGCAATCTATCTTCAACACGGGACGCACGGTTGATACGGTGAAAATTCAAGCCCGTTACGAAGAAATCACGTCATTGCAGAAATCTATTTTTATCGCGCCCGGTCCTCCATTCCAGGGAAATGCCCGAATGACGGTCAGCTTGCCGAACGATACGATGCCGAAGGTAAATTTCCCGGTGAAAATATCCTCCAGCGAGCAGGTTGCCAAGCTTCGTATTCAGGTGAAGGATAGATTCGATAACCCTGTAAAGCAAAACACAGAAATTATTTTTAGCACTAATACCGGCGAGATTCGCGGCGCATCATTCACCGATGCAAACGGGTATGCAGTTGGTAAATGGTATGGCGGCGTTCCAACACCGCCCGATGGTATGGCGATACTCAAGGCAATGTGGAATGATGGTTTTACTTCGTTATTACTGGATAGCGTCTCCGTTACTTACTCCAGTGCACCTGTCATTAGCGGCGGACTGACTCCCAATGTCATGCTGCCTTCAGGCGTTGACCGGGATTATAGCTTTAAGGTGAGTGATGCTCTTGGCAATCCGCTTGCCGAAAGCACAAAAATCGAAGTAACGAAATTTGGTTCGGCGGCTTCTACCGTGGTTCTCACGGGCGATACATTACGCTTTATGCGCGATACGCGTGACACAACCAGGACGATGTTCACGTTCCACATTCTCGATACAAACGATTCTATAACAACCGATAGAGCGTTGGGAATAAAAATCAGCGTCACAGGTCCAAACGGCGATAGAGACCTGATCGCGACGGATTCCGTGAAAGGCGCTATCCCGCCACCATCGAATGCAAAATTCCTCGCCCTTGTCGGCATCAGCAATTCGCGCCTTTCTGTAACGGGAACGGGCGGTACAGAGCAAACGCTCTTGACGTACGAATTACAGGATAGCAGCGGCGCGGCAGTTCAGCGCGGTGGATTAACCGTTCTCTTTGATTATGCAGGTCAGGAAGGACATTTTGATGAACTCTCTGCAATCACTGATGACCTGGGGCGTGTGCAAGCAACATTCTTTACCGGAACCGTTGCCGAAACAGTTCGCGTATTTGCTCAGATGGGTCGAATTGTTTCAACCAGACAGGATATTATCGTTCAAGCCGGTCCACCGGCTCGCGCCTACTTTAACATGACGCTGG
>SCUC01000407.1 GCA_004322375.1 Bacteroidota bacterium | reverse complement strand
GTGAGTAACAATTTTAGAGCGAAGCGTTTCATCAAGCAAACGGGGAAGTTCTTCCGGCGAGACTTCGATACGCGCGGTTTTATCATCATGGTTGCGGACGCGGAAATGCTTGAATCCTAAATCGCGAAATAATGTTTCAGCCGAGTCAATTTTCATAAGTGCGTCTTTCGTAATTCCAAAGTAATACGGGAAACGGGAGGCAAGGCAGGCGAACGAGCCTTTATCCCACGTCGGCAAGCCAAGGGCTTTGGAAATCTCGCGAACATCTGCTTTCGACATTCCTGCTTCAAGCAGGGGAGAGCGAACGTTTTGTTCTTTCTTGGCTTTCATCCCCGGTCGGAAATCACCTATGTCATCAGTAATTGTACCGTCGGCAATCCATGGAATGTTTCGCTCTTGAGCAATGATGTGCAGCTTGGAGAACAATTCCGTTTTGCAAAAATAGCATCTATCCGGCGGGTTTTCCTGGAATTTGAGATTGTCCGTTTCTTCCGTTGTTACAACTTCATATCTCGCTCCGAAGCTCGTTGCAACAGATACAGCCTCTTCATATTCACGGGTAGGGTATGTTTCCGATTTTCCTATCACTGCCAGTGCGTTTTCGCCTAATACATCCGTCGCGACTCTTAACAGCAATGTGCTATCAACGCCGCCCGAATAGCCGATGACGACCGAGCCAAGTTCCCGTAATATTCCAGTTAAGCTGTTATACTTTTCCTGAAGTGATGGAGGGATGGAGAGCTGGTGCGTTGGTTGTTGTGGTGTGAAGCCATCTTTCATAATTGTAGCTGACATAACGAAAAAATGATAGGACAATGAATACTATGGTCGAGAGTAAAACTCACTCCCAAATGATGTAACCTATTTTGCAAGTAAAAGGTTCGTGAATTCCTTGATGGATTTCACTCCGGGGAATTCTTTTTCAAACTCTTTCTTTTTCTCAGGGTTAAGCTCGAACGATTTTTTGAATGAATCAATCGCATCGAACGATTTCTTCAACAAAAATAAGACTTTTGCCCTGCCGTAATACGGGTCGCTCCACTGGGGCGTAACATCAATACATTTATTGTATGCCTTCAACGATTCGCGGTAATAACCATACTCTAAAAGGGTATCGGCTAATTCTAACCATGCGTCAACGTTTTGCGGGTCGTACCGGACAGCCATTTTGTACGCGATAATTGCCTCGCGCCATTTCCCCAGATTATACGCTGCATTCGCTTTCGCGTACCATATTTCCGGGTTTGTTTTTTGCAGCGCTAATGCCTTACAATAGTCTGTGTAGGCTTTCTTTATTTGTTCGAGCGAGTCATAGCAGTATCCGCGAGCGAACAGCGAATCGGCATGAGCAGGGTTATATCGTAACGCAACGGTATAACATTTAATCGCTTCATGGAATAATTGTAACTCTTCGTATGCTTCTCCCATATTATGCCAGGCAGATGCATCTTCCGGTTCAACACGGATGGATTGCTTGTAACTTTCGATCGCGTCATGGAAACGACCTACGTTGGCAAACGCGTTTCCCTTATTAAACCATGCGTGGAAGAAATCTTCTTTTATCGCCAGGGCGAAATCGTAGCTCTCGATTGCCCGTGTAAAGCTCCCCATCTTATTGAGAAGGATACCACGGTTATACCACGCGGTATAATTGAAGGGGTCGTCATCCAGGCACTGTTCGTAGCAGCGAAGCGAATCTTCAAACCGTTCAAGCACGTCATAGCAAAATGCGAGCTCATGCCAAGCGTCGGGTTGTTCCGGGTTCATTGCAATTAAGGAATGCAACGTATTCGCCGCATCTTCCCAGCGATTCATACGCTCGAGTGAAAGCACCTTGCTGATGAGCGCGTCGAGGTCTGACGGTTGTTTCTCAAGGACTCTATCAAAACATTGTATAGCGTCTTCGTATTGCTCGAGGCTATCCAGCGCTAATCCACAGGCGATAGAGAATTCCACTTCTGCGGGATTAAGGCTGACTGCCTTCTGAAAACAACCTAACGCTTCGCGATGTCGGTCAAGGTGACTGAGCGCAACGCCTTTCCTGTACCAGGTTTCAGCGTCGTAAGGGAGATATTCAAGCAATATATCAACAAACTGAACCGTTTCAGCATATTTTGCGTGACCAAGATACAGTGAAACAATTTCCTCTAGTATTTCAACGGTATTCGAGCTAAGCTCTCGATGATGCAACCGTTCCTGAAGCTCGTTGATTGCTTCATCGAAAGTGCGGCGGCTTAGCTCGGAATCTTCCAATTCGTCGTCGGGATTTCCGGATTCAAAAATGTCCATTATAAAAACAAATTCAATAATTCAGCATAAATTCATGCTTTTGACAATATAAATAAAATTTTTCCGAGAATTCAAACACTTATTTAAAATTCTCTTTGGTGAATCCATTCTCCTTTGCTTATAAACTGATTTTCTTGTATATTATCAATCCTAATATTTAAGAATTATTCTACACTGTAAGTTGGTATATCATGCCTTTAATGACTAAAATCCGTGAGAACATGACCAGAACATTTGCAGTATTTGCAGGTGTTTTTGTCGTTTATATTGTTCTCGACTGGGGAATGGACCTCGGAGGGCGAAAAAGCGCACAACGTAGCGTTGAAGCTCAAGAAATCGGGAAAATCAATGGACATAGTATTCTTGCTAAAGATTTTGCCGAGTTAGTTCGCCAGACGGCAGAAAATCAGAAAGCTCAAACCGGCAACGAACCGGATGAAAATCAACTCCGGGCGATCAGAGACCAAATCTGGACGCAACTCGTTGAAGAGAAAATATTTGAAGATGAAATAGAAAGACTGGGAATCACTGTAACAAATCAAGAAATTGTTGATTGGGTTCGCGGTGATAATCCACCTGCCTTTTTACGTCAACAGTTTACCGATTCCTTAGGGAATTTCAATCGCCAGGGGTATGAAAGCGCCATTCAGAATCCTCAAAACGCTCCCATCTGGATTCGCGTTGAAGATTTTCTTCGTAAGCAACGGTTGCGAGAAAAGTTACAAAGCGTGATTGCGGCAGGCGCCCGCGTCGCCGAATCTGAAGTTCTACAAAAATTCATTGACCAGAATATTAAATACGACGCAGACTGTATTCTGTTTGATCCCAATACCATGGTAAAGGATGAAGAGGTTCCTGTAACCGAGCAGGAAATGCAGAGTTTCCTTAATGATAACTCGGTTGAATTCAAGCAGGAAGCTACCAGGAAGTTCAAATACGTGAGCTTCAACGTGTTACCGGCGAAGGGTGATACGGATGCCGTTACAGATGACCTTGAAGATATCAAACGTCGTGCTGGAGAAGGAGCAGATTTTCTTGAGCTTGCAAAAACATATTCCGAAACACCAATCTCTGAATCATTTTTCAAGCATGGCGAGTTAAGCAAAGAAAAAGAGAACGCTGTATTTTCTGCTGCTGTGGGGGATATTATCGGTCCGTTAAAGGAGCAGGATGGCTTTCATCTTGTAAAGGTGTTAGAATTTCGTGATGGAAATGAAGAGTTTAACCGCGCAAGCCATATTCTCATCAATATCGAGAATAACGACAGCGTAAAAGCGTTGAAAGAAGCAAAAGATGTATTTGCCAAGACGAAAGCAGGCGAAGATTTTGCGCAGCTTGCAGCAACATATTCAAAGGATGGTTCCGCTTCAATTGGCGGTGACTTAGGATGGTTTGGAACAGGCAGGATGGTGAAACCGTTTGAAGATGCTGTCGTGAAGGCGAAAGTCGGGCAAATTGTAGGTCCGGTGAAAACCCAGTTCGGCTACCATATAATCAAGGTGGTTGGCCGAAGCAAGCAAGAGGTAAAAATTGCCGATATTCATATGCAAGTCCGGGTAAGCTCTGCAACACGGGAAGCAAGCTATCAACAAGCGGAAGATTTTGCGTATGTGGCGAAGGAGAGTGGCGAATTTATAAAAACCGCCATGGAAAATAATTACACAATTTCTGAAACGCAACCGTTCCAGAAAGACGCATTCATTCCTGGAGTAGGTTCTCATCCGGGGTTGAATAAGCTAGCATTTAGCGGGCAGGTCGGCGATATCAGTGAAGTAGTTTCACTTCCCAATAGCGGGTACGGCGTGTTTATGATTTCCGATGTCCGGGATGCAGGTGTGCCGCCGGTTTCGGAATTGAAAGCCACCCTCGAGCCGCGCATCCGGCGTGAAAAGAAGATGGAAAAAATTAAAGGCATGGTGGCTGATATTCGCAAACAGTTCTCACCGACTGACAGCCTGATGAAGATTGCAAGCATTAAACCGGGGCATTCTGTTCAAAACTTAAGACAATTCACGATAAGCGGATTTATTCCCAATGTCGGGAGAGATATTAAATTCAACGGCGCTATTTCAATGATGAATGTCGGCACAATCTCGGAACCGATTGAAGGGCAACGTGGTTGGTATATAGTGAAGCTCTTGAGTAAATCTACGCTCGATACTGCCGCCTACAATGCACAAAAGAATAATCTGAGGACTCAATTGATATCCGAGCGTAGAAATTCTCTTATTACGGAGTGGACTTCCAAGCTTAAAAAATCTGCTGAGATTGTTGATAACAGAGATATGTGGTATAGATAACCCTGCTACGGTATCACGCTCAGGACTTCCAGGATAGTATCTCAATGTGACAGGTATGAAATTATCGTTTCAAATCAAAACCATCATCAAAGCAGCGATGATGGTTTTTTGTTTTACGATGCTTCATGCTCAGGAGCGTTCGTACACCGTTTCAATACATGGTTCTATTACTACGTCATCACGACTCTTTTTCAATCCTTATGACGCTGATGAAATTAGCAGGAATCAATCTCTTCCGATAAACGGAGTGTGGGGAATAGGCATTGATTTCCGGAGAACCCTCAAAGGTAACTCGTTGTATATCGGGTTGAGCGCTGAATACCTCAAGGTTCGCGAACGGTTGGAAATTCAGGATAGTAATGGAGCAATAGTAATTGCCGATGATGGATATGTTGCTTTCCCCGTCGAGTTGACCGGCTATTTTTGCATTCCGTTTAACAGCGAATCATTCAGGATGTATATGGGGGGCGGTGTTGGCGCTTATTTCGGGGAACGTCTTTATGCCTACGCCTCGTTTGTCTCGCAAGTTGTTGAGAGAAAGCCGGGTTTTGGAATTCATGTCCTGAGCGGTTTTGAAGTTGACCTGCTGCCATTCTTAGTTCTCAGGAGCGAAGTGAAATTCAGAGAAGTTCAATTCGAATCTACAAACGTGTTTCCGCAGCCGACGTATGTTTCCGGCACTCCATTGCCGAACGATAATCTTCCCTTTCGGTCACGCATCAGCATTGATGGAATATTGGTGAATGCAGGAATTGCGTACAGGTTTTAACAAGTATCCTCCCGTTCATGGTTGAACGACAAAACAAGATTTACCTCACGGGATTTATGGGAAGCGGAAAAAGCACGCTTGCGCCTCTCCTTGCCAATGTTCTCGGATATACCGTTCTCGATCTCGACGCAGAAATCGAACGTCTCAACAACATGACGATTTCAGAAATGTTCCGTATTCATGGGGAATCGTACTTTAGAGAAAAAGAACATACAATCCTGCTACAAACAAAGCAGGAAGAAAATATTATTGTTGCGCTTGGTGGAGGAACGATTACGATTGGCGATAACCTAGACATTATCAAATCTTCTGGACTGTTGGTCTATTTGAAAACAACGCCAGAGGTAATACTTCGCAGGGTAAAACGCAAAGAAACGAGACCCATGCTTCATGATGAGAAAGGAATTGTTCTTACCGACGATGCTCTCCGCGAGCGTATTCGCGCCCTTCTCGCGAAACGGGAACCATTCTACTCGCAAGCGGATATTACGATTGAGGTTGGCGATGTCGCGATAGCCTTTACCGTTGACAGAATTATCAAAAGCATCCGCAAGCATATTGATGAGTGATTAGTGGATATTAGAAAGACCTTCATGTAGCGGTGGTTTCTATACCCATTGCTACTACTGGTTATACTCCCGTTGAAAACACAATCGTCCGTTTACCGGAGACGATTATCCGATGCTCTAGATGCGCTTTAACGGCGCGGGCAAGCACGATCCGTTCAATATCGCTTCCCATGCGCGAAAGCTCTTCGATAGTCTGCTCGTGATTGACGCGCTCGACGTCCTGCTCGATGATGGGACCTTCATCTAATTCCGCGTTGGCGTAGTGGGCTGTCGCTCCAATCATTTTTACTCCACGTTCGTATGCTTGCTGGTAGGGGCTTGCCCCCTGGAATGCCGGCAAAAATGCGTGATGAATGTTTATCACTCTCCCCGCATACTCGGCCACAAGTTCTTTAGAAAGCACCTGCATATACCGCGCCAGAACCACAAGGTCAATATGATTTTGCTTGAGGAGCTTCCGCATGGTTTCTTCCTGCTGAGGTCTTGTCTCAGGCGTGACAGGAAGGCAATAAAACGGAACCCGAAACTTATCTGCTATATGCTCTAAGGTCGGATGATTGCCGATAATGAGCGGCACTTCACATTGCAGCTCGCCTTCCTGCTGGCGCACGAGCAAATCGTACAGGCAATGCGGCGCTTTTGTTACAAGGAGAGCGACTTTCTGCACGTAATCGGAATAATGCACCGACCAGTTGAGCTTGTAGGTTGCTCCAAACGCAGAGAATTTTTCCTCCAGCTCCTTGCGCGACATTTGCAGCGTGCGCATATCCAGCTTTAACCGCATGAAATACTGGTTGCGCTGCACGTCCGTATATTGCTGGCAATGAATGATGTTAAAGCCCAGCTCATAAAAAAACGTGCTGATGCTGGAAACTAACCCTTTTCTATCGGGGCAATCAATCAAAAAAATAATGGAATTCATTTCATCAAGTAAAAAGTAAAAATGAAAAAGGAAAAAAGCTCTCCGGATTTTGCTAAGAGATGCTTGGTAGTAAATGTACAAATTATAGGGTAGTTTCAAAAACTTAATACGCTCCCGACTGCGTCCACGCAGTCGGACATAGGAGTTTGCTTTCAAATATTTTTCTGAATAGATTTGTTTCAATGAGCGGAGGAGAAAGAACGGGAACGGATTAGTTGTAGTTTGCTTTCAAATATTTTTCTGAATAGATTTGTTTCAATGGGTGAAGGG
>SCUC01000406.1 GCA_004322375.1 Bacteroidota bacterium | reverse complement strand
GCAAACCCGAATGCTACGCCTGCCCGCATTATTCCTAAGTCAACTGCGACAGGCTACCCCGAGAAATACGAGCTGTACCAGAACTACCCGAATCCCTTCAATCCCTCGACGATGATCGAGTTCGACCTGCCGGTCGCTTCTACGGTTACGTTGAAGGTCTATAACCTGCTCGGTCAGGAAGTGGCAACGCTTCTCAACAACCAGCTGGTTGAAGAGGGCGCTCAAGCGGTAGAGTTCAATGCAGCGAACTATCCGTCGGGCGTTTATTTCTATCGCATCAATGTAGAATCGGTGGACGAAGATGGCGTTGCCAGCACGTTCACACAGATTATGAAGATGATGTTGATGAAGTAATCTTCATTGAATCATTGAAGTGTGCGTTATTGATGATTGAATGACGCACAGGTCAGGATTCAATACATAAGCAGTATGACAAGCAGCCCACGACTTCAAGTCGTGGGCTGCTTGCGTTTTATGGTCAAATACAAATAAAATAAATAGATGAAGCTGGTTCTTGACATGGGCCGGATTTTGTTGGCATTCACCGCGAAACCTTGTGTATGAGCCGCTTTTTTACTACGTTTGAGGCGTAAATTCTTAACATGAAAACGGTGCAACAATGAAATCTCATACTGAATATCTCTGGTTTTCGACAAAGAACAAGAGAGAGTATATTAACATCACGGACGAGGTAGAGCGGGTTGTAGCGGCGAGCGGAATTCGCGAAGGCATGGTTCTTGTTTCCGCCATGCACATCACAGCCGGAGTGTATGTTAATGATGCAGAGGATGGCTTAATACAGGATATTGACGAGTGGCTCGAACGGTTAGCTCCGTTTAATCCTGCCTACCGGCATCACAGAACGGGAGAGACGAACGGGGATGCACATTTGAAGAGCCTGATTATTCACCACGAAGTTATCGTTCCCGTAACCGATGGCAAGCTGGATTTCGGTCCCTGGCAGCAAGTCTATTATGCCGAGTTTGACGGCAGGCGAAAGAAGCGCGTCATTATTAAAGTGATGGGTGAGTGAATACTATCCCCTCACCCCTTTCCTCTCTCCCAAAGAGAGAGGGAAGTTGCAGTTGCTTTGCCGATTGCTCCACACGGTGTGCTCGCCGTGTGGAAATCCGATTGTATTCTTGGTTCTGCGAGGACGCAGAACCGAGCGGCTGGACTTTTTGGACAGCCTTGGAGTTGCAGTTGCTTAGCAGTAATGTTATTTTCGTGCAGAATGTGTTATCGAGTAACCAAAAACTATTGTTGATTGTGTAGAACCTTACCGTATGCCTTTCCACCACCGAGTAGAATATTTTTTCTTCAAATTGTTGCAGTCAGTTGTGCTGATGTTGCCGTTGAAATCCGCTCAGCTGCTTGGTGCATTCCTCGGGACAATTGCCTATCACATCATTGGGGGGAGAAGGCGCGTCGCGCTGGAAAATTTACAGCACGCGTTTCCGGAAAAGCCGGAAACGGAACGCAGAGCAATCGCAAAAGGGGCATTTAAGAATTACGGAATCACGTTTGCAGAATTTCTCCGGTTCCCGAAATTTCATCCTGAGGAAATACAACGTCTCATACGTTTTCCCGATAAACAATTCTTGATGGATGTGCGGGCTCGCGGAAAAGGCTTGCTTATGCTCACCGGTCATTTCGGCAACTGGGAACTTACCGCGTTCACCACGGGGTGGCTTCTCCAGGGGGAATTTTTAATCATTGTTCAAACACAGAGCAATCGGCTTGTGAATAAGGTCATTGATGACCTCCGGTGTTTATTGGGAAATAAAACAGTACCGATGGGGAAAGCAGCGCGGGAAGTACTGCGAGCATTAGAACAAAAAAGCGCAATCGGGATAGCTCCCGATCAGAGCGGAGCCATGGAGAGTGTCTATGTTGACTTCTTCGGGAGAAATACCGCCACCCATGAAGGGACTGCCGTGTTTGCCATGAAAACGGGCGCGCCAATCGTATTTATGTTCTGCACTCGCCAGCCGGATTTCACCTATACGATGACGTATGAAGAAGTTTCGACGGAAAACTTGCCGGAAGGACGGGAAGCGCGAATCAAAGAAATCACACAGCGCCATACCGCCTTGCTCGAACAGCACATCCGGAAGTATCCCGACCAGTGGCTCTGGATGCACAGGCGTTGGAAGCACGTTGAGCTGTAACGGTATGCCGGAGTGTACAAAAGTTCTCGTCGTACAGACTGCATTTTTGGGAGATGTTGTTCTGACCTTGCCGTTAATTCAAGAACTCAAGCGGCACCATCCAGATTGTTTGATTGACGTGGTAGTCGTTCCCCGGTGCGCCGAGGCGTTAGAAAACCACCCGGATATTCATAAGACGATCATGTATGATAAACGAGGCATGGATAAGGGGATACAGGGTCTCTTGAAAATGGCAAAGCATCTGAGGCAACAGGGGTACGATTTGGCTCTTGTTCCTCATCGTTCGCTCAGAAGCGCGGTGTTGACGCGAATTGCCGGCATTCCTGTAAGAATAGGGTTCAACACGAGCGCGGGAAGGTGGCTGTTCACGAAACAAATCGAGTACCGTAAAAACTTGCATGAAGTTGACCGCAATCTTGAGCTTTTGAAGCCGCTTGAGATCATTCCCTCCTCAAAAGCCTTGCCCGCTCTGTACCCTTCGGACGAAGATGTAAAAATCGTTGATCTGTTTTTAGCAACTCTGAAGTTGCTTGAGAAAAAGTTCATTGCCATCGCGCCGGGAACTGTATGGAATACAAAACGCTGGCTGCGGGAACGGTTCATCGAGCTTGCAAAAAAAATAATCGAGCAACGGCACAACGTTATCCTTGTCGGCGGGAAGGAAGACCGGCAGCTTTCAGAAGAAATAATTTCTTATGTTCAATCGGAATATATTGCATCATGTGTCGGCAAGCTCACGATACTTCAATCTGCCGAATTGATTCGAAGGAGCGCGGCGCTTGTCTCCAATGACAGCGCGCCGATGCATCTTGCCGTTGCGATGAGGACGCCCGTTGTCGCGATTTTCGGGGCGACGGTGCCGGAGTTCGGTTTCGCGCCGAGGGGGGAGCGTGATGTAGTCATAGAAACAACGGGTTTATCATGCCGCCCGTGCAGCATCCATGGGGGGGAAAAATGTCCCATTACAACGTTCGAGTGTATGAAGCAAATAACAGTTGAACGGGTTATGGAAAATGTAGAACGAATTACTTCGGGTTCAAATGCACGCGATGTGAGATGAATCCCTTGTTTCTTCTTCATTTTTTGCCTATTTTAAGCGTGTTTAAGAGAACGATTATAGATGTTAAGTACCGGCAATTTCCGCATCGCCGTAAACGACGATGCTACATTATGCAAGTCGGATAAATCCGACTCATTTTCTAAAGAGTCCCGTTTAAGGGAATTGAATACTGTAGCGTTGTCGTTTACGGCAACGCGGAATGATTGTTTATAATCATCTTTTAGATGCTAACTACAGCTATTCTTACTATTTTCATCCCTAAATCACACACCACATGAACGATACT
>SCUC01000405.1 GCA_004322375.1 Bacteroidota bacterium | reverse complement strand
GCCGTAAATTCGGGTCTGAACGTTGCTGTGTTAAGGCTGCCGCAACTATAAAAAGACTAAGAGAAACAGCTATGATAAATCGTCTATGGTTCATATTCTTCACAAGTCAAAATTAAAAAGTAAATGATGTGCCGAGCTCGATTCTTCTCGGCTCGGAGAAAAATCCCGGATCGGTGTAAAGCTCATCTAACGTATTGTAATATAATTTCGGATCTATACTTTCCGCAGAGAGCTTGTCAAAAGAAAAGTATGGGTCGCCCGAATTAGCATACACCGAACGCGGATTATCCAGATCAAACAGGTTGAAAATCCTCAAATATAGCGATAGTGTTGATGTTCCCATGACAACATCTTTATTTGCCCGTAAGTCCACATTAAAGATGTTCGGCTTGTAGTCGCTATTGCGCGGGAAGGTATTTCTTTTTATCGCGCTATTCTTGTTGACCGCTGGCGTATATGGCTGTCCTGAATAAAAATTACTTATGAGCGATACTCCCCAATTTCTCGGTTGCGAATAGGCAACTACCGCATTCAACGAATGGGTTTGATCCCAATCTAAAGGAGCAACATACGTCTCCGGGAGAGCGCCGCCTGTGACTGCATTACGGGTATCCGCCGGATTGGAGGCGTTCCCTTTTGTAATTGAAAACGAGTAATCCAAGTTCGCGGCAAAGCCTTCAGAAAATCTCTTCTCAAACTTCACCACAATCCCCTTCGACATCCCGAAATCCGAATTCGCATATTTTGAATAGCTTTGCGCACCGCCGAAGACAAGGATATCTTCAGTCTGTGTCCCCGTGAGGTTAGTGAAATCTTCAAAGAACATCGTTACATCAACCGCCACATCATCCGAAAGCTGCTGTTTGATTCCTATTTCACCTTTCACGGTTTTCTGCGGCTGAATGTCGGCATTTCCAAATAATCCTTGGTTCCCGGAACCCACGCCAAGCTCAAACTCCGGATTGGTGTACATCAGCTCGTATGAAGGAAGCTGGAAGAAATGTCCGTAAGAAAAATGGATTACACCGCCCGCGCTGATTGGGAAAGCCAATCCTAACCGTGGACTCAATTGTGTTTTCTTTTGTGCCTTCTTGTACCAATATGCTAACCTATCCTGCACAGTCTTGGAAGGTTCTAAGCTATCTTGTACGCCGTTATTATTATAATCGAAAAATCTATTATCAGGCTTGATGGGATTATTAATATTTGGGTCGTCAACGGTGTATTGATAATAAAGAGGGTCAGAGGGGTCTGAGTGTGCATCATTTAAGACTACTCCGTCAGGGTCAAAATAATCTAACCGTACTCCCGCGTTAAAAATTAAGTTGAACCCTTCAAATTTAGTTTGAACATATAACGCACCTTCTTGTGGTTTATGAATGTAAATATCGTGATCCTGAGTTGTAACGTCAGGTATCATAACATTATAAGGGAATACTTCCACTCCGGCTGAATCGAGCATCGGTCTCAACGTCATAGTCTCGTAAAAAATCCTATGCTCCTTAAAATCGCCCCCAAATTGTAATGAAAGTTCTTTATTCAATTGGTTTACCCAATCTAACTTTATTGCCATCGTTCCGGTATTGCGCTGGAACCTGCTATGATCTGTTCCCCCAATATCGAAGCTGTACGGTGGGTTCTGTTTTAACCTGTTATCTACATACAACGTCGGGCGAAGCGTATCGTCTGTATAGATGTTTTCAAAAAGATAATGGTGATAGTCCTTAAAGAGATAAGAAAAATTCAGGTTGTAAAAGCTCGTTGCTGAAAGCGTATGATTGAGCGTGAAGATATTGGAGTGCGTTTTTCGATAGCGGAACAAATTATTTCCCGGTGTGTACCGAACCCCTGCGTTATAATCCTGATATGCCTGCTCGTCATAAATGTAATTGTACATTAACCGGACATCTTGAAATAAACGATACGATAATTTTCCTTGCCCAAAGTAGCGCTCATTCGGATTCATGGGAACAGGTTTTCTATCTCCTGATTGCCAGATGATATATTCTGTTCCTGCAGAACCGGGCACTTCTCTCGATAAATCGGTCGTAGTAAAATACCTCTTCCCAAAATGAAATCCCCTGTTGTAGTAATGTCTGAAGCTGGAAAGAAAATAGACTTTATCCTGAATCACCGGACCGCTCAGGCTTAGCTCAACATTATTTAAAGTATAAAGATTTCGGTTATCAATATTCTGAAAGACATTCGTCCTGTCAGAGAGATACATTCCCGTAAACGATTGAATATTGCCGGCAAGCTTATCTCCTCCATCTTTCGTTACGACATTGACAATTCCGGACATCGCTTGACCGTATTCAGCATTGAATGCGCCGCTCACAACTTGCAGCTCTTGAACAGAGTTTGCACCCAAATCAATAGTGCTGCTACCATCGTATGCATCGGTAACGGGAACGCCATCAATCTGAAAAGCGATTTGCCCTTTTCTTCCGCCGCGTAAATGTAAATCGCCGCCCGGAGAAACTGCTATACCCGCTTGCAGCTGGATAACATCGCGCACTTCCGTTACGGCAAGATTGGAGATTAACTCCTTATTCACAATTGATGTAGAGGCGGTAATATCTTTCTGGATAAGCTCGCGCTCAGCTACAATAACTACCTCGCCAACTTCAACCGTCGTCTCTGTAAGAACAAAATCTTGTTTCGTTGTTAAATCTATGTTCACAACGACGCTGGTAACGGAAACATTGTTGTATCCTATGAGCGAAGCCCGTACTGTGTAAGTCCCCGGCCTAACACCGATGATGGTGTAGTTTCCTTCGATGTCGGTAACAGCGCCAAACGTCGTGCCGACAACAAAAATGTTTACGCCAATCAGACCCTCTTTGTTCTTTGAGTCAGTAACCTTGCCGGAAATTTTACCGGTATTGCCTGCGTAACTTAGCTGAATGATGAAGAAAAGAGAAAAGAAAATAAATCGAGCAATCTTCATTGCACATGCCCTATTGAAGATGTGAGAAACAAATCGAATTGTAATAACTGGTCTAACAACATTACATAGTCTATCGGAATTAACCATTCAAAAGATAAAAACTCCGTAAAGTTACAATTTTTTTTAGGAAAATCAAATAATTACTTGAGAATCGAATGAAGAGTACGTATATTTGAGCCGGAATTCTTCTTAACGTTTAACAAATTGATAGATTTATGGCAAGCGTACGCCTTGAAAATGTGTTTAAGAAATACGACAACAAAAATATTGCTGTCAATGATGTATCCTTCAATATTGAAGACAAAGAATTTATTGTCCTCG
>SCUC01000404.1 GCA_004322375.1 Bacteroidota bacterium | reverse complement strand
CAATTGAAAGAGTTCTCATGCCATCGGCTATTGTCGTCGCCTTCTCGATTTTTACAATCTTTTTCTGGCGGAATGTCCGGTAACAATCGTTCGCGCCCTCCGTTTCCACACCGATAACTTTTACAGTTGGACATAAACTTTTCGCTGCGATGGCGCAGCCGGAAATCAGCCCTCCTCCGCCAACCGGAACAAAGAGGTAATCGAGTTCTTTCAATTCCTGAATTGCTTCATACGCCGCCGTTCCCTGCCCCGCAATGAGCTTCTCATCATTATACGGATGCAGCAATGTGTAGCCGAATTTCTGGATAAGCTCGTTCGTCACCCGTTCTCTATCATCGGTTGACGTGCCGCAAAAAATAACTTCAGCGCCATATTCTTTTGTCGCTTCAACTTTGCTTTTCACAGAATCGTGCGGCATAACAATAACCGCTTTGATGCCGAACAGCTTAGCTGCAAGCGCAACCCCCTGCGCGTGATTGCCGGAGGAATGAGCTACAACCCCGCGTTTTCGTTCCTCTTCCGTGAGAGAGGAAACTTTGTTATACGCTCCGCGAAACTTAAATGCCCCGATACGCTGGAAGTTTTCAGCCTTGAAATATACCTCGTTACCGTTCAGTTGATTGAACGTTCGGGACGATAGTAACGGTGTTTTATGGACAACCGGCTTAAGAAGCGAGTATGCCTTTTCGATGTCTTTTATGGAAATCATAATACTGTTGAAAAAACCGATATAAATGTAAAAATTTCAAATTAATAGTTCAGGGATTACCTCACACAATACCGCCTGAAATTACCACCTAATATACCAACAAAAAACTTTTATTTTGATAATAAATTATTTGCATTTCAATTATCAATGATGTATATTTTTACAGTATGTATGTACTTACACTGTAAGAATAATGATGAATAAAAATCTCACACAGCGCCAGCAAGAGGTATTCGACTTTATCCAGCAATATATTGAAGTCAACGGGTACCCGCCGACGCTTGCAGAAATTTCGGAAAAGCTATCCATTCAGCCAAACGCGGCGCGAACGCACTTGCTGCTCATGCAGCGCAAAAACGTGCTTCGGTATGTTCCTAACATTTCCAGGGGAATCGAGCTTCTGAAACAAAAACGTCATGGCATACCGATCTACGGTACTGCGCCGGCAGGACATCCATTTCTTTCTCAGGAAAATGTCGTTGAAAATTTTGAGGTGAGAAATTATATCTCCGCATCAACGGATGTTTTTGGGGTCTATGTTCGGGGCGACAGCATGAAGGACGCGATGCTTGTGAGCGAGGACCTTGTTTTTGTTGACCCCAAAAAAACACCGCGCAACGGCGAGATTGTTGTCGCGTTAGTGGAAGGCGAGCCGACGATTAAACGGTATTACAAGGAAGCAAACGCCATCGTGCTGAAACCGGAAAATAAAAAGTATCAACCGATTATCATTCAAAAATCGGACGATGGATTTCGCATTCTTGGCGTGGTGATTGGCGTGATACGTTCTCTCGATAAGAAAAAAATAGACACGCTGGTTGAAGAACATAAGGCATACGGTAAGGCGTCGGTGAATTGACAAAATCACTTTTATAGCAGGTAAGAGATCGGAAGAGCACAC
>SCUC01000403.1 GCA_004322375.1 Bacteroidota bacterium | reverse complement strand
CGTTGACACAATGGTTGACTAAATCCTGTCCGATAGTATCATGCTTGTTGAGCATAATGGCAAGTTTTAGTTTTGTGCCTACACCGTCCGTGCTGGAAACCAGTACCGGCGATTTATATCCCTTAAATCGTGCATCATAAAAAGCCCCGAACGCTCCAATATCAGTTAAAACGGAAGGAGAAAATGTGGAACGAACGTTCGATTTGATGCGGCGGACAAATTCATCTCCCGCCTGAATGTTGACGCCTGATTGTTTATATGTTGACATTGGTTAATATAAATTGTGATTACCCGACTTCGGCGAGGCACCTTTGACAGTTCGGATTATTAGATTGTGCTAAGAAATACAATTGTTAGGGGCTGTTTCAAAAACTTACGTTTGGTCTTAGCGCGGCAACACGAGAACATTGCGAATCAATCTACAATCAACAGTTTGCTACTTTGACAGCTTTGACAATTGTGATACATATTCCAAAGTGTCAAAGTTGAGCTAATTGTCGTTTTTAGGTGTATTTAATGATGATGTTTGCATTTTTATAGCCTCGAACAATACAAAGGGCGACTTGACAAGTCGCCCTACATGATTACCGATACTTTCTCAAAAACTCCAGCCGGTCTTTCAGTTTTTCTGCTGGTACGAGCAGCTTATCTTTTCCAAAAATTGCTTCTTCTTGACTGTAAAACGTCAGTTCGTATTCCTTGCTCATCACAATCGCCTCTTCAGGGCAAACTTCTTCGCAAAATCCACAAAAAATGCAGCGCAACATGTTGATTTCGAACTTGACGGGATAGCGTTCCTTCCAGTATTCCGTTTCCGACGCTTGCACCTCTATGGCAAGAGCGGGACATACACGCGCGCATAACCCGCAGGCAACGCAACGCTCCACCCCATCCTGCTCAACAAGTACAGGCCTTCCGCGAAATGAGGCAGGAGGGTTCCAACGTTCTTCCGGGTATTGTCTTGTAAATTTCGGACGAAAGACTTGTGTAAGAGTTAGCTTAATGCCTTTGAATATTTCCGTGATATACAGCTTCTCGAAAAAACTTAAGTCTTTCTTGTGGGTTATTTTTAATTGTCCGTTCGATTTCATAGCAACTTTTAACAACAGTTAGTTCAAGAACAGTAAAACAAGTCCGGTCAATAAAATATTTAATACTGATAATGGCAGCATTACCTTCCAGCCGAGTTTCATTAATTGGTCATAGCGGAAACGAGGTATCGTCCATCGTATGACGATAAAAAAGACTACCACAAGTATCGTTTTCACACAGAACGCCATTACCTGAAAAACGCTGAGCCAGAACGGTTCTATGCCGAAAGTTTCTGCGTAAGGAATTTGCCATCCGCCTAAGTAAAGCGTGGTAATGAGCGCGCTGGAGGTTAGCATATTCGCATACTCAGCCAAATAAAACAAACCAAACTTTAAGCCCGTATATTCTGTATGATAGCCTGCGACAAGCTCCTGCTCGGCTTCAGGCAAATCAAAGGGTGTACGGTTTGTTTCTGCAAATGCAGCTACAACAAAAGTGATAAACCCGATTGGTTGTAAAATGCAATTCCACATCCAGCCATGTTGTGCTGCGACTATTTTGTCTAATTCTAAGGTGCCGGCAATCATTATGATGCCGATAATGGAAAGACCCATCGAAAGTTCATAGCTAATCATTTGAGCCGCCGCGCGTAAACCTCCAAGAAGAGAATACTTATTATTCGAAGACCACCCGCTTAACGTAACTCCATAGACACCCAATGAAGCAAACGCAAGGATAAATAAAACGCCAATGTTCACGCTGGCTATTTGCAGTTTTATCTGCTGTCCGAATAATTCAATAGTGTTTCCGAATGGGATAACGGCAAATGTCACTAATGCGGCTATGATCGAAATAATTGGTGCAAAATCATGTAGAAACCTGTTAGCGTTTACAGGAACAATGTCCTCCTTCATCACTAATTTCACTACGTCTGCGAGAGGTTGTAACACCCCCTGCCAACCGACCCGGTTCGGTCCTATCCGATTTTGTATTCCGGCGGCTAAACGCCGTTCTAACAGAACAACGTAAGCAACCGTAGTAAGGAACGCTACAAGAACAACAGCAATCTTGATAAGAATAATTAGAATATCCATTAAACCGGTACCGATATAGATTTAGTGATTGTTGTTTTTAATTTCATGCCATACCCGCTTAGCTTTAAATATGACATTCCCTTGAACGCTTCAAGAGTGGTTGTCATTTCATTGAACACTTCTTCGGAGGATGTATATTTCCATTTTGCTCCAAGCGCTCCGGCAATTCTGGAGCTTGTTCTCCAGATTGCCCGTGCATCTCGCTTCAGACCTTTCGTCCATCTATCGTTGTGCGAACCGAATTTGTCGAGACGACTCATTGAGAAGCCATTTAATGCACGCTCATTTTCGAGGACGGCTACTGCAGGTCTGATGCGTTGTACCTGACCCTGAAAATTTGTAAAAGTCCCGTTCTTCTCTGCATACGTTGCCGTCGAAAGAACAATATCCGCGTACGTCGTTGTTTCGTTCTCTACCGATGCGTGAAGGATAAATAAATCTAACTTAGGTAGTACCGCTGCCATGCGAGGCTCGTATGCTATATGTTCATCCAAACTGTATAATGCTTTGATAGTCCCTTCGGTAATACCTTTGAGTATCCCCTCAAAGCCAAGTCCTGTACCTTCCTGGTGTACTCCAACAGCTTTAGCGCCGGCGCTGTTGGGAGCTTTATCAGCTCGTATCAATATATCATCTTCATCTCCCTGATAGATGTGCCGCATAAAATCTATATTTGTTACACCAGCGTGTTTCATGAGCTTCACGAAGGCATAGTTTTCCTCATTCGTCGCGAACGCTGAGCCAAGAGCGGCTATTTCACTTTTTTTGTAATGCCGCAGTTCCGATGCAACTTTCGCTGCAACTTCATCCCATCCAACCTGCATAAGACGCCCTTCTTTCCTGATCATTGGCGCTTTGATTCGCTTATCAGAATTTACCCACTTGAATGTTTCCAACCGTCCTTTATCACACATCCAATAATCGTTTACTTCAGGATTATGCCGTGGGGTAAGTCGTAAAATCTCGTTGTTTCTCACCCACATTTTCGTGTTGCATCCCCGCGCACAGCCCACACAAATTGTTTCTGTTGCAGACATTTCCCATACACGTGCCTTGAATCGGAAATCCTTATTTGTCAAGGCTCCAACCGGACATAAATCAATAGTATTCATTGAATAAGGATTGTCAAGCTGGACTCCCGGAAACGTTGTTAATTCAACATGATCCCCTCGTTGAGTAAAGGTCAACTGTGGTTTTTTAGCAATCTCGTTGCAAAAGCGAACGCACCTCGAGCACATAATGCATCGTTCTGTGTCGAGCATTACCCGGGGACCTAACTCGACACGTTTCGGCTTTCGGACTTTATCAAACTCGAATCTGCTTTGACCCACGCTGTACTTATACGCGTAATCCTGCAGCTTGCACTCCCCTGCCTCGTCACAGATAGGACAATCAAGAGGATGGTTAATCAGTAAAAACTCCATTACCGCTTCCTGTGCGTTGACAACTTTCGGAGTTTTGGTATTAACAACCATTCCATCGCCGACAGGAGTGGAGCAAGCAATGGCAAGCTTGGGCATAAAGTCAATTACGTTGTTCCCCTTATCATCCTGAACGAGTGTCCCATCTCTATTTCGTCGTGGATTCCCAACGTCAACAAGGCACATTCTGCAATTTCCGGCGACGGATAATTTAGGGTGCCAACAGAAGTGGGGTATTTTTATTCCTTGCAGCTTCGCTGCCTGAATAATCGTCAGTTTCGGGTCAACGTCGTATTGTATTCCATCTATGGTAATAACTGCCATAAATTATTTATCTATATCTGAAAAATGTTTTCGTCGGGAGCAGGTCGTCTCTGATGAACCTCGTCTCGAAATTTCGAGACGGGAACTCCCTCAAAATTAATAATTAAGGTTTTTGTTTATGATATCACGCATCAACCAGTTGATACGTCTCCTCTAATTTTTTTACGTAGCGTAAATGAAATTCCCTCAATTTCTCAACAAACTCTTCAATCTCATCTCGGGGCGGTAAAAACGTTGTTCTAAAATGAAGCGTGCCGGGTAGCTGTCCGAATCCTGAGCCGGGAACTACGCAGATTCCCGTTTCTTCTAATAATAACATGCAATAGTCCGTATCGCGTTTCGCTTCATAAGCAGCGCGTTCTTCATCGGACATCGTTCCAAAATCTACAGAAGGATCCTGCGGCAACTGAAATTTCACAAATGCATACATTGCGCCGTGTGGAGTTTCCAGTGTCATACCCTCTATTTCATTGATTTTCTCACCAAGGATTTCGGCCTTTGCCTTTAGCTCACCCAAAATTCCGTCCCGCTCTCGACTATAGGTGTCATAGCTTTCATCGCCCGGTTGCGGCGGCGAAACCATTAAATAAGTAGCAATTTGTCCCACGGCGTTTGCACAAAGGCTTATTGATTGAAACTTCACAAGCTCAGTCATTACCTCCGAAGGAATATTTCTGAATTCCGTATATCCTCCTCGATGCCCGCATTCTCCTAAAAATCCTTTCGAGATTGAGTGAAAGCTGAAGAGCGAAACATCAGTCTCCTTCATTTCATACATCGCTTTTGCAAACGAGTAATACTTCTGCCTGGTATCATAAACATTCTCTTGATAAACCTCATCGGCAAGAATAGAAAGTCGCTTTCTCTTCGCAAACCTGATTATCATTTGAATATTTTCAAGCGAAAGAACTGCGCCTGTTGGGTTTCCGGGATTAATAACTGCAATCGCTACGGGATTAATGCCCTCAACTCGCGCTTTCTCGATGCTGCTTTCCAGAATCTTCTCGTTTAACTGCCAGCTATTTTCTTCATCAAGATAATATGGTATTTGCTTCCCGCCATACAATGTGATGCTCGCGCTGTATAATGGATATTGAGGTACAGGAATCATAAAACCATCTTCAGAGGATTTTAACAACGTGAGTAACGCAGATTGCACTCCTTTACTTGCCCCGTCAGTCAAAATAATATTATCTTTGTTTGTCTGTATTCCATCCCGTTTATGAATAAAATCAGCAACTGCCTGCTTAATGAATGGGATTCCCGCGCTTTGCGTATAAGCTCCTGTTCCGTGGGGATATTTCTGTAGAAATTGCTTCGCCCTCTCGACAATATCTTTAGGGTACATTTTTACAATTTCAGGATGCTTCATCAATTCCGGATATTCAAGCAGGCTTAACATCTGCCGAATATATGAAAGAGGCTTTTGTTTGAGCGCTTGCGGGTTGCCGATGTTACAATAAATTATTTTTCTCCCCTGCTCCTCGAGCTGTTGAGCACGAATAACAATCGGTCCTCGAACAGCGTATTCAGCATGTAATAAATTTGGATTCAGCGACTGCTTTGTAATCATTGTCGTTTTGAATAACTAATGGTATGTACCGAGGATTGACATTCGTATTTAGATTTTTTTACCGGGAATCATCGGTCTCTGCACAACAGTTCGTGATAACCCTTAATCAATCACAATGAACAAATTATGTCGTCCCGTTCATCGGTTTCAAAATCACCGTACAGAATTTATCCTCATGAAACAGCTGGTTAGCGACTTCCTGTAGTTGCTCTGGCGTAACCGCATCAATTTTTTTCACAATCTCATCTAGAGGAATTTGTTCACCGACAAATAACTCACCGGTTCCCAGTCTCATCATACGGTTTGATGTATTTTCAAGGCTTAACATCATTGAACCTTTTAGCTGAGCTTTGGTCCGGTTGATTTCTTTACCCGTTACAGGTTTTTCTCTTAATTTTTCTAATTCTTTCAGAATAAGCTCACGCGCTTTATCAATCTTCTCTGCATCAGTGCCGATATAGACGCCAAAATTTCCCGTATCGCTCATGAAATTCGCGAAGGAGTATATTGTATATGCCATGCCATGCTTCTCGCGCAATGTTTGAAACAACCGTGAGCTCATCCCCTCGCCAAGCAGAGTATTGAGGACAAGCAACGGATAGCGAAGCTTGTGCCTGACACTGTACCCCACCGTTCCCATACAAACATGTGCCTGAGTTATTGGCTTTCCATACGTAATCACTTTTCTTTTGCTTTTAGACGCATGTTCCTTTTGAGTGCGTTTTCCATTCCGGCTTTTTGGCTTGCGAAAATACTTTTCAATAAGACCAACTAACACGTCGTGCTGTAAATTTCCTGCAGCTGCAACTACCATACGTGGCGGCACGTAATGACTATTGAGATAGCCAAACAAGTCATCGGTAGAGATGTTCCTGATATTATCCGGCGTGCCGATGATTGGCATTCCGAGAGCGTGCTTGCCATAGATGTTTTGGTCGAAATAATCGTAGATCAATTCATCAGGGCTGTCTTCCAGGTTTTTTATCTCTTCCAGAACAACCAGCTTTTCTTTTTCCATTTCCTTCTTTTCAAAAAGAGGAAATTGTGTCATATCCGATAGCACGTCAATCGCAAGAGGCAAATGTTCATCAAGGATTCGCGCGTAATAGCATGTATTCTCTTTTGTCGTAAAGGCATTCAAGTACCCCCCAACTTTTTCTAAGCTTTGCGCAATCTCATGCACGCGATACCGTTTAGTTCCTTTGAACACCATGTGCTCAAAGAAATGAGAAATACCGTTATTCTCCGCGCTCTCATTCCTCGAGCCAACCTCTATCCACACCCCGATAGAAATTGACCTGACATGAGGGAGTTCCTCGCTAACTATCCGGATGCCATTGGGTAATACAGTTTTCCTGTACGAAGATTTTGGATGAACATTTGTCGCCGCGTTTGCTTGCATAAGCCTTTCCATTCAGACTTTCAACTTCAATGATTGATGATTATTTGCTTCACTTAAAGTAAAATATACCCAAAATAGGGGGAGGAAACAAATAAAGGGTTGTTTCATTGAAGATTTAGGCATTGACGATTTAATGTATTAAAATTGAGAATATCTAACACTTTTCGAAATTAGACGATAAAAATATTGGATGAGCATAAAGTTCTTCTTACCATTAAAGTCAAATTATATGAGAATTAAATGAAGGAGTGTAAACATGTTTCTTAAAGCATGTTTTGTTATTTTGATATGTTCTTCCCCAGCTTTCATGCAAGGATTAGACTCTTCAGACTATCAAAATATTGAAGGAAATTATGTACTAACGAACATTAGCGTTGACAGTTTTGAGAACTTTTATCATTTTGAACTATTCTTTACAAAAACAGAGGTTGACACACCTCGCTTTGGTGGAAAAATACAATTCGCAACCGATCTTATTAACGAGACAGTTGATACATTGTGTTGGGTAGATTTCAATGAATTTTATATAACGAATGATTCATTATTTTTTAACTCGATAGAGTGTTTCGGTGAATCTTATGAGTTCAGAGGTCACTTTCTAGTTCCTCCATCGGAATTTATAATAGACTATTCTCCGGATCCGGTGCTTGATGGCGTTCTTACTCACAAGAAAAGTAACAAAATCATTAACCAAGCTAGGGTCAAATTTCTTTATAGTCCGGGTTGTTACCGTTGGAAGCCGACATATGATTCCAATCAATTTTCGCATCCTTTTTATTACTACCCCCTTCTTGCATTTAACAAGTTTTTTACGTTATTTTAACTCCATCAAACTAATTTTAAATTATTGTTATCAACTTCCGCAATGTCTAAAGATGTTATGATAGGAGCAAAATAATGATAGAATCAACTTCAACCACTCAAACTCTCCAAACTGAAGAAAACGCTGACCGAAAATATATCGAAGGTATGGAACGGTTAGTTCATGTCG
>SCUC01000402.1 GCA_004322375.1 Bacteroidota bacterium | reverse complement strand
CGAACGGAAACGCCGGGAAGAAGAGGAAGAAAAGCGCCGCAAGCAAGAGGCAAAGGAACGCAAAGAAAAAATCTATGCGGCAATCGAGACAATTCGCACGCATTATACCAACGGAGAACTCGAAGCCGCACAGGCAGAAATTGATCGCGCCCTTGAGATTGACCCCTCCCATGAAGATTTATTAGTATGGGACCGCCGAGTTAAAGAAACCCACCAAAAGAAAATCCGCGACGAAGAAGCTGCTCTCGCTCGCGAAGAAGAACGGGCAAAACGGAGACGCCAGCAACAATCGAAAAAAATAAAAATCGCAGCTGCGGTTGCTGTTGTTGCAATCATTGCCTTTTTACTATATCAATTTCAAAAGGATATTTTCCCGCAGCAGGTCTATCTGGCAATCCAGCCCTTTTCATCACCGGGGCAACAAGCGGATTCAGCCCCGATAGGGGTATCTATCGCCCGAGAGGTCGCGGCGAAGATGTCGTTATTCCCGAAAATTACCGTGATGGATTTTTCTTCTTCAGTTACTATCAGCAATAAGCAGCAAAACCCCAGCAGCGCGATGAACAAGCTCGGCTACGGCTACATTCTCAGCGGAACGGTAACAACAACCGGCGGCATGTATGTCGCCGACGTTAAAGTTGTAGATTCGGCAAATACGGAAGTCTGGTCGAGTCACATCGAACAACCGGCATCAACACTGATGGCATTGCCGGAGGAGATTGCTTTCCAGCTTGCGGAAGCGATTGACGTTGACTTTTCCAACGGAAAAGCGGCAATGCTTAAACGGAGCGGTACATCAAACCTTAACGCGTATTTGCTCTACTTAAACGGCATCGAAAAGCTGGAGGCACGAACACAGGGTGAAGCGCGTCAAGCGTACGAATATTTTCATCAGGCAATCGCGGCTGATTCAAGGTTTGCCGATGCGTACATCGGGGCGGCTTCCGTTCTTCTCATGAACATTGAGAAGCGATGGAACAGGGCGGATTCGAATTATACCTTGAGCAGCCAATTGTTAGAGCAAGCCCGGAAGCTTCAGCCGAACTTGCAACGAGTCAATATCGAAAAGGCGCGGCTGTTGGCATCACAGAAAAAATTCAACGATGCGATAAAATTGCTCGATGGAGTGCTACAACAAATGCCGCGCAACTCGGCTGCGTTGCTTGCCCGTGGAAGCGTCTCACTCCAGCTTGGCAATTATGAAGATGCCCTGACAAACCTCGTCAAAGCATACGAAGTCAACCCGCGTGATTTAGATCTTCTGGAACTTTTAAGCGCTGCAAGCGCCTTCAAAGGAAAATTTTCAGAAGCCATGAAATATAATGAGTTCGCGCTTTCGTTAGCCGAAGATTCTACACGCTACCTGGGAGAAAGAGTTATCAATATTGTGATGGCTGACGCCGATTTACAGCTTGTCTCCGGTCGCAGGATTATTGCAGCATGTGAAGAACTTTCGCGGGAAGAACCTCGCAACCTTGCCGCACTTTACCGCTATGCTCAAATCCTTCAGGTGATGGGTAAAATCCCTGAGGCGAATCAGCCGCTATTTAGCATGAGGTCCGTTCTGCAAAACCAGCTTATTTATTCCCCACGCAATGCCGGTGCGATGATGGATCTCGCTCTCACGCTGACCAGATTGGGCAGTTTCCCCGAAGGATTAGATATGGCGCGCCGCGCTATCCCGCTTGGCAGACGAGACGTCTCTGTATTATATAAGCTTGCAAAGATGTATTCCATACAAATGGCTTCTCACAAAGGTGGGAAGATTGACGCAGGGAAAAAATCTGAAGCATTGAAATACCTGAAAGAAGCCATCGCGCTCGATTATCGGGTCGAGGAGCTATTAGATGGTGATTTATATAACATTCGGACGCAACCGGAGTTTTTGACAACCATTCAATTGCAATCAAAATAATGTCAAAAGGCAATATACCATTAGAAGGTGACCGGAAAAAGCAAGCGGCGGAATTAGTGAAGAACGCCGATAAGCTGCTGAAAGGCGGCGACGCTGCTTCCGCGTTTCAAGCGATTGAACAGGCATTGCAACTCGATCCGGGCAATCTTTATGCTCAAGCTTATAAAGAACGGATAAAAACTGCGCTTGAAAAAGCAGGCGTTACTGCGCCACCTCCACCGGTTGCTCCCCAGGCGCCGCCTGCTCCTCCACAAGTTCTCGAACCGGTTCAGAAACCGGTAGAGCCACCCCCTCTACCGCAAAAACCCGTTGAGGCAGAGAAGAAAAAAATTGAGCGTCCACCTGCTGAAGGAGAGCAAACGGGCAAGCTGAGAAAATTAGCCGCCATCATGTTCACCGACATGGTTTCGTACTCCTCGCTTTCACAGACAAATGAAGGGCTTGCAATCCAGCTCATTGACATGCAACAAAAATTAATTCGGCCTATCTTCAAGCAATTTGACGGGAAAGAAATAAAAACTGTCGGCGATGCATTTCTTGCTGAATTCGTAAGTGTTCTTCAGGCTGTCCGGTGCGCGCTGGAGATACAAAAAACGCTGAGAGATTATTCTGAGAAGGCATCTAAAGAGCGAAAAATACAATTACGCATCGGCGTTCACCTCGGAGATATTATCTACAAAGATAACGACATCTATGGAGATGGCGTCAACATTGCTTCACGCATTCAGGCATTAGCCTCGCCGGGTGGGATATATGTTTCCCAGGATGTGTATAACCAAATTCGTAATCGTGATGAATTTCTTATCGAGTACGTCGGCGAAGTAGAGCTTAAAAATATCCTGACCCCCATCCCGATTTACCGCATTCTGACGGATCTTGAAATCCGGCAGAAGGAAGAGAAAGAAGCGATTGAAATTGCAACGAAAGAAGGACTCCAGGAAGCACAGTTCCAAAAAATCCAGGAGTTTCTCGGTCATGCGAAACAACATCTCGCGAATAATGCGTTTCAGGAAGCGTTGATGGAGGTAACAAAAATTCTCCAGATTAACCCACAACACCCGGAAGCTCGTCTTGTTGACTCACAAATCAGGTCGAAACGCGTCGAGCTTATTGGGAAGCAAATTGAAGAAGCAAAGCAACTCCCCCGCGATCAAATGCTCATGCTCTATAAAGAAGCTGTACAATATGCATTAAAGGAAGGGGATTTGACACAGGAAGAATTACGAATACTCGGAGATTGGAGAGGTGAGCTAAACCTCACAGAGAATGATCACGAGATGGTTTTACAACAAATTATTAAATAAGGCAGCGATGAGTATAAGAAACTGTCTGAATACCTTTCTAGTGTCATTCTTCACCCCGATTTATCGGGGTGACCTACGGTTCGTAGAAAGAATCCAAAAGTGTTGAATAGAGTGCAAACTTAATGGAATTCCGCCTGAGGCGGATTCACTTCGCACAGAATGACAATCCGCGAGAGTTCAAGGGCAGTAAGGGTTTTAACAATATCCGTTAGTCAACACCATGAAACAGACAACTCTCGACCTTGCTAATTTATCTTCCGACAATCCACGAATAAAATACGGAACTGCCAAAGAGCTTATTGCACTCTCCGCTAAGCAGCCTAACCTTCTTTACCCCAATCTCGATTTTTTTGACAAGCTATTAAAGAGCGAGAACAATATTCTCAAATGGACGGCGATTGATATTGTGGGACATCTTGTCCCCTTGACAACCGAACGTCAACAAAAAGCATACGTTAAAAAAATGATTGCGTTCCTTCAGGGCGGGAAATTGATTACCGCTGCACATTCCATCTCTGCACTTGCCCATATTGCGAAAGAATTGCCAGAACTGCGCACAACCATTCTGACGCAATTACTGAAGGTTGAACAATACACGTACGAAACTATAGAATGTCGGAACATTGTTATCGGTAAAACTCTTCTCGCTTTGAATAACTTTACAAACGAGCTTACGAAACTCAAAGGCGCAAGCGCATTTATTGAGCGACAAACATCCAATACCCGCCCCGCAACAAAAAAGAAAGCAGAACGATTGCTGCGTGTGCTGGAATCACAATAACATTTTCAAGAGCGATATGAATCCATTCACCCCATCTCCGTTGGAACTTGAGACATTTCTCACGCCACAGCGCGTAACGATATTGCAAATTATTTCAATTGCGATTGCATTAAGTCCCCTCTCCTTTCTCTTCGTTATTGTCATACTCACTTCGGGTTCCGTTCCGGATGAAATTACTAATACCCAACATCTTGAAACGTTGCAGTCACTTTCTTTAGTCACGGTCGCCCTCTGCATGGCGTCGTATTCATTGTTGCCTGTGATACCGAAAATTCTTTCTCGAAAAAATGAGCCACAACGCGACTTGTCAGAACGATTGAATGATGCTGCCGAATTAGAAAAAGTATTTAAAGCATATTTATCAAAACATGTCGTAACGCTAGCAATGTTCGAATTTCCTGCAATATTTGGAATGGTTGTTTGCTTAATTGGAGCAATGAACGGAGTTTTATCCTCAAATCCACTGTATTGGTACAATATCATCCCTGCGGGAATTTTACTTGTGTATGTCGCCCTCACGTTTCCTACAAAGGAGCGGATACTTACAACAATACGACAGCGATTTCATTAACTCAAATTAAGTATTATAATTTTGAAACCAATAAATCGGTTTCGTATAGTGATTATCATATAGCCCTCGATTTAAGTCGTGAGCTGTTAAATGGGTTATTAACCTAAATAGCAACATTGTTCTTTCTTCATCGTATATAAAAGTAAATTCAGGCTCATTCTTCAACGAAACTATTAAAGGAGAAACTCGATGTACTGTCGTTATTGTGGTAAAGAAATTACACCCCAGGCTGTTATTTGTGTCTCATGCGGAGCGGGGTTAAATACAGGCAGAAGCTTTTGCCAGAACTGCGGAGGGGAATCGAATTCCAATGCTGAAATATGTGTGAAATGCGGGGTACGGTTGGCGAGGCCCATCACGGAACAGGCAGAAAAATCGAAAATTGCAGCCGGGCTGCTCGGCATTTTTCTCGGATTTCTCGGCATTCATCGGTTTTACCTTGGATACAACAATATCGCAGTCGCACAGCTCATCTTAGGGTTGCTCGGTATTGTTACCTGCGGCATTACTTCTATGGTCTCAGGAATATGGGGATTGGTTGAAGGGATTATGATTCTTACCGGAAGCATTGACCGTGATGCCATGGGACGACCGTTGAGAGATTAACGCTAAGGGAATTGAGGTTGAGGAATAAAATATCAAATCCCAAAAAACTAAATCCCAAGCAAGCTCGAAATCCAAATCTCAACGTGTGATATTTATGGGCAACATAGCGCGACGCTGGATATTCATCCTGGGAATAGTGGTACCGGCAGTTGCAATGACTACAGTAGCAATAATTCCTACTGAATTACTTGCTCATACGCAGGCTGTGTGTTTGTTCAAAAACACTCTCGGCGCTGAGTGCTTAGGATGCGGGATGACGCGAGCTGTTTCATTGGCGCTGCATGGGGAGCTGGCTGCTGCACTTGCCTATAATCCTCTGGTTGTTGTTGTGCTTCCTTTGATTGTTGGGGGGATGGTGTGGTGTGCGGGGAGATTGAGGAAATAAACTAATCATCATAGACTTTCTTGCCGCCATTGCTGTCAGCTTAAGCTAACAGCAATGGAAAAAACTTTAGCAATAGTAGTAACTCTCATTCACTATACACTCTTTGCATCACAAAACTATAAATGGGGTACATTTCTGATGTTAAAAATAATAATTTTAATATTCACAGCAATTATTTTTAGTGGAAAAGTATATACTGAAACTATACGCGCCATATCCCTGAACCGGATTCAATCGCTCATGAAAGATTCACAACAAAGGGAAAAGAATATTCCAGAACTCTATACTTTAGGCGGCATTACCAAAATACAAGGATATATTTACGATGATGAGCATGAAGATATAATTCTTTATGGGATTGTTGATACCAATCTCCCCCCGTTATTAACTGAGAATTTTGTCATTTCTTTACGAAATACATGGCTCATGTATTCTGAATTGAGAAATAATACGCGTTATTATTCTAATCCGGGTTGTTCAATTGATCCACAACCCGATGTTCTACAACAATTATCTCAACTACAAAATACTATACCAAAAGTTAAATCGAATGAACTTATGCAACAAGTGCTTGAACAGTGGAATGTAGTTTGTAAAGGAGAGCAAAAAGTTCGAGTGCTCGGTATTCCCTGGAATACATCATTTGCCAAGATAATGGTTGATGCCGATTACCTGATGAAACGTATCGTGGATGGCTCAATGCAATTAGAGATTGATGGATTCAAGAGCGCTATTGATATCAGGTTAGATAGCGTCAAAAAAGCTATGGAACAGGATAAGCCGATTTCATTTCTGGAGCCGATATTCAATAGATTTTGGTTTTCGCCTGGAAGGAACATCTACACTGAAAATGAGAATATTATTGAAGTTACTCAATGTCCTATTACTCTCCTTACCGAGGAAGAACATGTTACCAAAGGAATTCGTAAAGCTAGTGGTAATGTCAATATGATTGCTAACATTTTCGCAGAGACCTTTACTAACAACTTTCATTCCATCGCACACTTACAACCTATTTTTGCTGAATTAGAAGGACTCTTTCGTTTTGTCGTTTTATCAAAGATCCTAAACTATAAAACTGTTGATTTTGATTTTGATTATTTTCTTCATGATTTTCCGATCTCTACCGTAGAGGTAAGCTCAACGCTGGGCGGTATTGCAAATATTAAATCCTATACTCTCCGTAAAGAATTGCAATCGGGGTATCGAGAGCAAACCTACTGGCTTCCATCTTGTGGGGGAGTTGGAATTAACTTAACGATAACGAAAAGTAATTTTATTCAGGATGATAAGAATGTATTGGAAAATATTAAAAGGAATGTTCTCGCTTCCATTCCTTCAAATGAAGCATTGTTTTGGGATATACAAAACTAAACTATCGCTCCAAATTTAATTCAAAACAGTTAAACGGCCCTCAAACTAATCTAAAATCTAAATTCCGAAATCCAAAATAGTTTACTTCCACACCTTCAACATCTCAACCAGCAATCTAACGCCAACGCCGGAGCCGCCTTTGGGGGAGTAGGGCAAATCTTCTTCGAGAATTGCCGTGCCGGCAATATCGAGATGCACCCATTTGTAGTCGCCGATGAATTTTTTGAGGAAGAAGGCGGCGGTAATTGCGCCTGCCCATCTGCCGCCGACATTTTTCACATCGGCAACGTCGCTTTTGATGAGCTTTTCGTATTCTTCGTACATGGGAAGCTGCCATACCCGCTCGTA
>SCUC01000046.1 GCA_004322375.1 Bacteroidota bacterium | reverse complement strand
CGGGATAATCGCAATAATAAGAATGACAAACATTAACTCGGGAATTGAATGCGAGCCGACGAGCATTGCGTATGTTTGCTCATACATTTCTTTGAATTGATCCTGGAATTTACGCAACAGGTCAGGCAGGGGAATCTTGTCCTGAAAAAACAGATACACTTGAAGAATTTGCTGAAGCGAGAATACTCCTACAATTGCATGGATAATAGCCAGAGGGTTGGGCGTATGGATTCGCATGTACTGACGGGGAGTAAACGATGCAAGTCTTGCAAGGATAAATGCCGGTAGAAGTATGAGAACAATCTGTCCAACACCTGTAACAATGCGCAACCCGCTAACGTTTGCTTTCGATAAATCCAGCCCGAAGATAAGCAGTGTAATCAAGCTGCCAACAAGCTGGTAAAGAATAAAAATTATTATCAGCGAAATAAATCCGAACAGCAGAGGGTGTACCCCGTGCTTTTCTAACAACGTTTGAGGAAGTGCAGGCTGAATAGTATATGGTTCAAGCCGGGGAGCTTGAAAGGGGGTTTCAGGCTCGCTCATCCTACCCTATTTCATTTTTTATCATTGCGCAAAGTAACGGAATCATTATTTCATGATGTCCTGTAAAGATATAACCTTTGCCATGCCCTTTGGTTGGACGGGAAACTACATTCATCCGCGGTCTGTAATGCTGAATCATGTCGAAGTTTGCCGTAGTAAATCCTTGCGCGTTATGCCCCAAATTACGCGCGACAGTCAATGCTTTGAGAAATACCTCCGGTAAAATAACGGCAGAACCGATGTTCATCACAACACCGCCGCCCCGAAGGTTCGACACAACATTGCACAGCACCTTAAAATCTCTGAACGACATCTCCCCCGTTGCTTCGCCATTCATTGTTGGCTGTTGATGAATAATATCGGTGCCGATTGCTGCGTGAACAGTAACCGGGACATTTAAACGCACGCAGGCAGCAAGCAAGCTCAATTTCTTGTTCGGCGCATGTTGAAGAGCTTTCCCTATTGCCTCGCCATATCCGCATTGTTCTTCTTCATACTTTTGATTTAACACTCCGTTGATAAACTCTCCCGTCTCTTTCGACATCCCAAATGTTCCGTCAACAATATTCTCTTCGACGTCTTCCGAAGTCGTTCCCCACATTGCCGATTCTACGTCATGAATTGCAGCGGCGCTGTTCATCGCGAGAGCGGTGATAATTTTTCTCTCCAATAAATCTATCAATACCGGATTCAACCCGACTTTAATGACGTGAGCCCCAATCATAGCTATCACGGGCTTTTTCCTTTTTGCCGCTTTTGCAATATCAGCGACAAACTTTCTCAAATCGTTCGCGACAAGAATACGAGGCAACGATTCGATGAACTCTTCGAATGATTGCTTGCCAGGATGAAATACGCGGGCGAATTGCCCTGTTTGAACTTTGCTTTTGCGTTTCTTGATAGAAATCGTGCGTACATTGCTAAGGTCTATTTGCCGGTAAGCCACTACTTTGTTTCTCCTAATCTTCTACTTTTCCCCTAATGGGACCATTAATGCCGCTATACTCCACAAGCTCTGCGTCTATTGAACCGATAAGAACTTTTGTACTGACGAGCACAGGTATTTTTCGCTCATCATCTGTCAACCAGACGAGAACTTTTCCTTCACTCTTGAACAACCCGCCTTCTCGTGCGAGTGGCTCAACAACAATGCAATTAAATGTGCCTGCTTTCGTTTCTACTTGCTGCTTGCCACGGTATTTCACATCTAATGCGTACGTGGAATCTTTGTAAAAATTTTGAAGATGAACCCGGTCTCCAACATTGAAATTCGAATAATCCAGCACACGCGCATAAAAGAATGCCGAAAGCATATCGTGCACGTATGGCGGGATGGAAAATTTCCCCTCCGTTGTATAAGCGACATGGTTTATCTGGTCAAAGTCAGCGGTAAAATCTCTTGAAAATGTTCCTTCCCGTATGTGCTGCTCAAAATGCCATGGAAAAATCCCGGAGGAATCTATGTAGGTGGAATAACGATCCCGTACTTTGTAAATCCAATCGAAAAATGGTTTTGAATCTACGATAAAATCTACTTTGTAACATGGTTTGCCATTGTGAGTGATGTTTGATGTTGCAATAACGGCGTCCCCTGCGGTAACAAACCCGTAATTGACTTCAAATTTCAAATACTCACCCGCGGAAAACGCCCGGTTGTTCATCTTGCGAATCGTGTCGGAACGAATTTCTGAACCTGTCGAATCAGAAACCGATGGTTGCGCGCACAATGGTATCGTGACAAGCAGTAACATTGCTACAAGAAATATTATTTTGCGCTTTTCATGTTGTGCGCCTTTGGCGGTATCTCGCTTAGCGGACATTGTTCATTCACCTCCTACATACTTCTTCGCCGCATGAAATACCCCATCCACGGAAATACTCTCCATGCACTCGCAGATGCGCGAACGTTGAGCTCGACATTGTTTGCAATTAACCGGTTTATTCACGGGCGAAAAAATAGTTTTGTTAGTCGTATATGGACCCCAGCGGGTAGCATTCTGCGGGGTAAGCTGAGGATATAATCCGATGACCGGCGTTCCCACTGCGGCGGCGAGGTGAATTGGACCAGTCGAGTTGGAAATGAATAACGAAGATAGCTTTGCCAGCGCGGCAAATTCGCGTACGCTTCCGAACTCAACAAGCGGCAGCGCCTTTGTTCCTGCGGTAGAAATAACATTGTTCACAAGCTCTTCTTCTTCTTTCTTACCTGTAATAACCACGCGAACGGAGGAAATGTTTCCTAAGCGGTGCGCCAGCTCACCAAACCTGCCGTAGCTCCATCCACGAGCCGATCCGCCGCTGCCGGGATGTATGATAACAATCCGTTCCCCCTTCTGCACCCCCTTTTTTTTGAGCAATACACGCATGGTTTCTAACGCATCGTTGTTCACAGCCAAGGTAGGCTGTATCTCTACCCCATCGTAAGAACAACCGATGGCAGATAATAAATTCAGATTGTATTCAAGCTCATGCTTGAGTGCATACTTCCGATGCTCATATACTTTTTTATTATAGAAGAATGAATACCACCTGTATCCCGTCCCGATTCGAACAGGAATATTGGCAACCCAGGTAACAAGCGCAAGTCGCGGGCGCGGCTGTGTATGAATTACGACGTCGTATCTCTGTTCACGAAGATTGGAAATAAGCTGCAACAACGGAGTCAGTGCGCCCCCCGCTTCATCATAATATAAAATTTGGTCAACGTATTCATTCTCTTCCACCAGCTCGGATGTATATCGCCGGATGAGCATTGCGATGTGCGCCTGTGGGAAATGCCGCTTGATTACCCTCGCCATCGGCAAGGTAAGCAGAACATCTCCAATGCGGTCGGTTCTGACAATAAGAAAGCGGTTATATGCTCTGTTCAACGCGAATTATCATAAAATCAATGACAATATACGGGGAAGGAGGGTGATTTGCAATGAAAGGAGTAAGACGCACTTTCCCCTCAAAAGACAAACAATATTTAGATTGTTAGTTCTCTTGTAGAAAAAGTGTGCTGCGCTTAGCTTATAGAAATTCTCATTCTTTAAAAAATTTTCCTGTCCATTCTCTCAACTTTGATTTACTGTGTGTGTGTGTGTGTGTGTGTGTGTGTGTGTGTGTGTGTGCAAAAATTTTGCCTATTTTGATGAAAATGAGAACTTGAGAATTATTGAAACGATGGCGTGATTTTTGCTGTATTATTCGTATCAGTTTTAAACATAAATAGGTATATGAAAATGTAAATTTGTTACTACTTCAACAATAATCATAGCAAGTAATGACTAACGGAAGACAATGTCAGTAACATCTACAATAAAAAAGCCCGTCCCGTATCCCAACTGTTTGAGATACGCAGTGGGCTTTTATCGTTTTTGGAGAAAAATTTTCAAAGAGTTATTTGGTACAGCGATACTGCACGAGTTCACTATTCTCTCCCTCGCACTTCTCGCGCTCTCCTGCGTTGAAGACCCACCCACACAAATCATTCCCGTTCTCGGCAAACGCGATTACACATGGACTGTTGACACACTTGCCTACCCTGGCAGTTTCCAAACAAATATGTACGATATGTGGGCTAGCTCGTCTAAAGATGTGTATGTGGTAGGACATAATGACCGTGGGTACGGGAAAATGTACCACTATGATGGCAACAGTTGGTCACCTGTTAAGCTTCTTGTAATAGAGGGGGGTGGGGTACCCACAGCGCCAATAGACCTTTCAGGTGTGTTTGGCTTTGCTCCTAATGACGTGTGGGCAGTTGGCGAACATATTTATCAAAACCCTAACCCGCCGCCGAACTTTCTTGACTCTTCACTGATAATTCATTTTGATGGCACAAGTTGGAAAGAGATACCGGTTGCCAAAGGAAGGCAACTTTCTTGTGTATGGGGGAGTGCTCCCTCTGATGTATGGTTTGGCGGGGCGTGGGGTTCCTTGTACCATTTTGATGGAATACGGTGCACAAAAATGTTTTTTGATACGCTGACTAGTTTTAATTTTATGACAGGCTTTTCATCTTCTTCTGTCTATGCTACCTGTGCTAGGAAAATTGATTTCGATACCATCGAAGATTCTTTATTCTATCTTCTCTACCACTATGATGGAACAAGCTGGATGCCCGTTGATTCGTTTATGATAACACCTTATAATGTTTCGAGAAAGTTCGGGCTTTCCTTATGGGCAAGTCCGCAGGGAAATTTGTATTCAGCAACATATGGTGTATATCGCTTTCTCGGCAATGGTTCGTGGCAACAGTTGGTGGAAAGCGATGTGCCAATACGAGTATGGGGAAGTAGTGAGATAAATATTTTTGCTGTTGGCAGAAAAATATATCACTGGAATGGGAATGATTGGATACGTTTGTCGGGCATCGAGTATCCCACCAGGCTTCGATTCGATACGTGGACCAATAATGTTGAAACTTTTATAGTTGGAAACGATGGTTTACGAACTTTTATTCTTCACGGAAAATAAGAAAGGGAAAACTTAATTCATGCACAATTCAAAATTGTTGAACGATATAACAAGACAGGCATTTATTTTTAGTTTTGTTTTTCTCGCGCTCTCCTGCGTTGAAGACCCACCCACACAAATCATTCCCGTTCTCGGCAAACGCGATTACATATGGACTGTTGACACGCTTGCCTACCCGGGCAGCTTCCAAACATTGATGCGTGATATGTGGGCTAGCTCGCCAAAAGATGTGTATGTGGTAGGGCATAATGATCAGGGTGGACACGGAGGGATGTATCATTATGACGGAAAAAAATGGTCGCCTGTTAATATTCTTGCAAGAGACGGGGGAGGAGTGCCAAATGCACCAATTACACTTTCAGGTGTGTATGGCTTTGCCCCTAATAATGTATGGGCAGTTGGAGAGCATATCTATCAAAACCCTAACCCGCCGCCAAATTTTCTTGACTCATCCCTCATCATTCATTTTGATGGAACACTCTGGAGAGAGATGCTTATACAGAAAGGAAGGCAATTAGGACCACTTTGGGGAATCAGTAAAAACGATATTTGGTTTGGCGGGGCGTGGGGCACCTTGTACCATTTTGATGGAATACGTTGCACAAAAATACCGTTTGATACCTTGACACACTTCAGTTTCATGACCGGATTTTCTTCATCTAATATTTATGCCACGTGCAGCAGAAAAATTAATTTCGATTCAGTAGAAGATTCTTTACTCTATCTTCTCTACCATTATGATGGAACAAACTGGACTGCAATAGACTCATTTATGATAACGCCATACAACTATACGAGAAAGTTTGGACTTTCCTTATGGGCAAGTCCGCAGGGAAATTTGTATTCAGCAACATATGGTGTATATCGCTTTCTCGGCAATGGTTCGTGGCAACAGTTG
>SCUC01000401.1 GCA_004322375.1 Bacteroidota bacterium | reverse complement strand
CATTACAAGTCTGCGCACCGCCCATGCGTGCTTCATCGAAAGCAGCGCGACAAATCCAAATCCCATCGTGTATAATAATTGAAAGGGGACTGCCGCAATTTCAAGAAAGTAAATTGAGAACCCTACGCCCGTTAAACAATATAGCGCGAGCAACGCCTCAATATAGACTGTAAAGCTCAACTTGATGGGAACATAATGCTTGTCAGTCCAGTTATCTTTCTTATCAACAATTTTATATTTAGGCGTGCGAACGAATTCCGATTTTTTCTTGATAATTCCTTCAAACACAGCCTTAGTATTATTCACGGCGAAACCCATACTGCCCGCCATGAACAACGGGAACAAGAGCATCCGTTTCTGCCAATCGTGATAAACATCCTTCTGAGAATACAAATAAAAGAGAAACGAGCCTAAGAACGCGAATACAAACACCGCCATAATGCCAAAATACATCTCGTATCCCCCTTGGTGTTTAATAAAGATTAACGGTACGTTCAATACTCCGGTCAACAGGATAAACGGGAAGACGATATTATTTGTCAGGTGGAGCGTTGCCCCCATTTTTCTGTTGAATGGGATGTTCGATTTCCAGACAAGAGGTAAAATTTTTCGGGCAGTTTCCACTGCTCCTTTCGTCCACCGGAATTGCTGGGTTTTCAGCGCGTTAATTTCAGACGGAAGCTCTGCCGGAGAAGTAACATCGTTTAGAAACCGGAATTTCCAACCCTTTAACTGTGCGCGGTAACTTAAATCTAAATCTTCCGTCAACGTATCGGCATGCCAGTTTCCCGCGTCCTCGATGCACGATTTTCTCCAGATACCGCCGGTTCCATTAAAATTGATAAAAAATCCTGCTTTGTTCCTGATGTTTTGTTCGATGACAAAATGAGCATCAAGCGCCATAGCTTGAGCCCGGGTCAATAAAGAATAATCGCTGTTAATATGTTCCCATCGCGTCTGCACCATGCCGATTTTTTCATCCATTAAGAAATATGGCACAGTACGCATCAAGAAATCGGGGTTGGGAACGAAATCTGCATCAAACACGGCAACGAATTCCCCCTTCACGGTTTTTAACCCCTCTTTTAACGCTCCTGCCTTAAATCCAGACCGGTTTTCGCGATGCACCAGAACTATATCATAACCTTGCTTTTGGTAATGTTCAACAGCCTCCTGAACAACTTTGGTCGTCTCATCCGTGGAATCATCCAACACCTGAAATTCCAGCTTTTCCGTGGGATACTTCATCTGGATGACAGCATCAATTAAACGCCGAACGACATATTTTTCGTTATACATTGGCAGCTGAATCGTGACCATCGGGTATTCCTTCAGCTCCGGCGGTACTTCCATCACTTTGTTTCTGTATTTTAAATAATAATACACCATAACAAAGCCGCTCGAACCGAACATGAACAGCAACGTCAACGAAACAAAATATACTCCAATTACAAAATCAGCCATACTATAAAAATTTTTCTATGTAGTGTGTGTGCCTTTTTCAATAAGCGGAACTTTTTCCTTCACCACCCCGAAACGGTCTCAAGTAAAATATCCTCTGCAAGCTGAGTGAGAACAGCAGTGATTGCGCCCTGCTTCGCAGAAGGTCCGCCGGAAATATCATAATCCGCGTAGCGGGAAAAATTTCGTTCCCATATTTGCTTCTTGAACTTTTGGTCCCGGTACGTAACTTTCAAATTGATTGTGATGCGATTCTTGGTTACCGTCTCGCCTTGTGTTAAGACTGCGGGTTCATTCGGCATGGAAGTGATAGTGCCTTCCAACAACGCATCGGAAGATTTCCTATCCGCTAGCTGAAAATTATTATCCTGTAAAAAATTTTCTTGCAGCTTGTTCGTCAGTTGTTCCCGCAAGTTCGGTTCACCGGAGCCGCTCTGGTCGTCGAATAATGGGATGGCTATCGTCTTCAAATGCGGGGACACCGAAGCCCCTGTAAATGAATAGCAACCATTCAGCGCGCAAATTGCGATGATGCTACTCACCACGAACCAATAACCGCTAACCAATCTCAAAACCATTTTTCAATCCCATATTCTTTCGCGCGACGGTATAATGTCCGCTCGCTGATGTTCAACGCTTTTGCAGCTAGTTTCCGGTTGCCATGATATTTCCGCAACGCTTCTACAATCATCCGCTTCTCCATCTCTTTAATCGGAACGACAGATTCATCCAGCAACGACGCGTCTGCATGAACTGCATTCTGTTCCTCTGCATTCACTTCAATCAGAGGCATCTTAACCATCATATCCCTATCGTGATATACAGGTTTTTGTATCATTTGCTTGAGTTCCATAATGTCGCTTTTCATCTCCAGAAGCGCCCGGTAGATCAATTCCCGCTCTGCTTGTTCAGGAGTCTTTTTAGTCGGCACAGGGAGGTTTCTCCCGATTTCTGAAAAATCTCGTATGTATTTCCTCACATCACCGACCTCAATGCGTCTTCCGTTGCCAATCACGAGCAGGCTTTCAATAATATTTTTCAGTTCGCGAATATTTCCGGGCCAATGATATGCTTTAAATGCTTGCTGCGCTTCCTCGGAAATACCCCCAAATGTAATGCCATTGCGCGCCGAAAGCTCCTTTGTAAACTCGTCAATCAGAGGTTGAATATCATCCTTCCGCTCCCGCAGGGGTGGAATTCGTATGTTAATAGACCTCAGCCTGAAAAATAAATCCGCGCGGAAATTACCATGCCTCACTTCCGATTCCAAATCCTTATTCGTAGCGGCAATTACCCGCACATCCACCTTGCGCGGCTGAGCCGAACCTACTCTCATATACTCTCCACTCTCAAGAACGCGGAGAAATTTTACCTGCGTGGCAAGCGGCAACTCGCCTATTTCGTCCAAGAAAATCGTTCCCCCGTCAGCAAGTTCAAAATATCCTTTCCTTGTTTCCCATGCGCCGGTAAACGCTCCTTTTTCGTGTCCGAATAACTCGCTTTCAATAATCCCTTCCGGAATCGCTCCGGCATTGACGGAAATCATCGGCTTTTGCTTGCGTCTGCTTACTTTGTGTATTCCCCGTGCGATTACCTCCTTGCCTACGCCGCTTTCTCCGGTAATTAGCACCGTAATATCTGTCGGAGCAACCTGTTGAATCACATGAACGATTTCCTTAATCTCCAGAGATTCCCCGATGATACCTAACTCTTTTTGTATATCACCATTCATCCTTAAAACCGTTCAATGACCATCGAATTTAAACCTGTTGCTGTTTTCACTGTTTTGGAAGCTTTCTCCGCATCGCCGCGCGTTTTGTAAGCGCCGACCCAAACCTTGTATAAGCTTTTTCCATTTTGTACTTTATTCACCACTTCGACCCGGTACCCTTTTTGCTCAAAACTCTCCTTTAGCTTATTCGCGTTTGCTGAAGTCGAAAAGGCACCCACCTGTAATGTAAACCGTTCTTGTGTCTGCGGAAGTATGCTTTCGGTTTGTTCGGTTGTCTTCACTTTACCCTCACCTGTGGTAGCCTCGGCTTGATGCTGCTCGACGCTTGGAAGCGGTTTATCCTGGGTAGGAATGGATTCTTGCGCGATGCTTTTTACGTACGGCGAGTTAGGATATTCTTTCGCTAGCTGTTGCAGCAAGCTGGTTGCCGTGCGGTACAATCCCATCGCGTAGTTGTACTGATATAAATGATATAACGCATCGTCCGCCCATTCACACTTAGGAAAATTACTGACAATAGTTTGATAATATTGTTTCGCCTCATTGCCATTGGTTGCCAATCTTCCTTGCAGATACAGAACTCCCGCATCATTCTGGTATTTCGTAGT
>SCUC01000045.1 GCA_004322375.1 Bacteroidota bacterium | reverse complement strand
CTATTTTTTTACCTTTTAGCTGTTTCTTTTCAATTAATTCAATAACTTCTTTTTCTGCAATTCCTAGTTTTAAAGCTACTTGAGCAGAGTTTAAAATAGTTAAAGCACCCTCCTCTTTTACACGAGTCATAATTTCACCGCTCAATTTTACATCTTTATTTTTAGGGGTGAGATAAACATCTAAGTGTCTTTTATTCCACCAGTCTTCATCACTAATTATCTCTTGCCTTTCGTCTTCATAATTTCTGGCTCTAATAGAAATTACAACACTTTTCGTATGAGGGGGGATTATATTCGGGACATTGGAAGCGCAGTTCTCTTCAGGGATATAATCAGGCGTAGAACATAAGGTAATTTCAGAGTCGTTATATAAGACAGATTGTGACTCTTGTTTGATCTTCATAAATTTAACAGTGTATCGCGTATTGTAATAAGATTTAAGTGTCTGTACATCAAACCAAGATTCTTCTCGATGTGCTTCCACTATTTGTGCTCGGCAAACAATGAACGTGAAATCTATTACCACCCCCTCAGACGATGGAATGATTTGTTTTGTGCTTGCATCATAAAGTGTAAGACTTATCGTCCACAGCCAATGAAAGCCGTTGATAAATTTCCCATTTAGTAAAGCATGGTCAATCGCATAAGATGCAATTTCCCAATCAGAACGTGCGAGAAATCCATCTCCGCTATAAACAATAGATTGTTCTATAACTTCTTGTGCAATCAATCTATCGTTACCAAGTATTACTATTGTTAATAGGAATAAAACTATACGCTTTTTCATAACGTACTATCTCATTATTTGTTGACTAAATTTATTAAAAGTCGGTGAGTAAAGCAATCAGTGCAATATTCAATACATTTTTCTACATTTCCTGGGCGGTCATGGACCTTAACCATCTTACATCCCCCCAATCTTCCTCCTCACCATTCCTACAATCCCTTCCGCTCTTGCTTTGCTTGTTTTTAAGAGAGAGGTTACTTCCTCATCTTTCCAGCTCACAAAATTTTTGTCGGAGATGGAGGTTATATAAAAAAGGGGTTTTGGTGCGGATTTCTAAGCAACCTTACTCTTTAGTGTAACAGATAATGGCTTCTGCATAGCCAATGAGCTTACGTGAAGAATAGAAAACCCGATGACTTTTCCATCAAGGTCAACTTTTTCCATAACGGCATCATTTGCAGTCTCTTTGAAAAAACCTTTTTTCTTTTCAAAGATTACCTCCAAATAATCCCCTTCTTTATCATACCATATTTTTACTTTTTTTGATTTGTCCATAATAGCTCACCACGTTTAATAGTATCTGTAAAATACATTGTTAATATAAAGTAATCATCTTGGCTTCCTTTTACAACGACACAAAGATATTTTTCGCCAACTGTTGTTTTTTCATACTTTTATAGAATAAAGAGGCTTCGGAGTCAGATTTTGAGCGAATAATGAATTCAGGTTGAAGCAAGGTTTCTTTTAACCTGGATAATTGTCTGGCTAATTCAGGGTGTGTTTCCCTAATGTGATTCATTCGTTCTTCTGAAAGCCTGATGTCTCGCCCAAATAAATCCTTATAGTATCGTGTTTTCATACTTATACAATGTTAAGTAGAATTCCTCACATCCCCCCAATCTTCTTCCTCACAATCGCGACAATCCCCTCCGCTCTTGCTTTGCTTGTTTTTAAGAGAGAGGTAACTTCCTCATCTTTCCAGCTCACAAAATTTTTGTCGGAGATGGAGGCGAGGTTGATGCTCACGTTCAGCGCGGCGGATTCGCAGGCGGCGTGGAGCATAATCGCGCTTACGCCTGCATCGCTTGCCGAGCTTGCGTTCCCTTTCTCGGCGACAATGCTCGCGAGGGCGAGCGCGTCAATAACGTGCTTCATCACTTCAAGAGGAACGAGCGCGGCTTCTTTCATCGTCCCCTGGATGGCAACGGAGCGCAGGGCTTTTTGCTGCTCGGTCTCTTTCGGCAGGCTGTATGCCTCCATCACCTTGTTAAATGCCTCCGTATCCTTGTCAATCAGCACGGTAAAATGGCTGCGCAGGTCTTCCGCCTTTTCAAGGATGTCGCGCATCTCTCCTTCCACCTCGGCGTATTTCTTCTTGCCGATAGTGAGGTTGCATACCATCGCGGTCAGCGCGGCGCCGAGCGCCCCGGAAAGAGCGGCAACGCTTCCCCCGCCCGGCGCGGGCGAGCTGGAAGCAAGTTCATCGAGAAACGAATTGAGTGTTTGTTCTGTAAGCATAAGGTCCTTAAATCATGTATTCAATAATTTTGTTTTGTGGATTAAACGGCTCAAGCTGGCTCAACCCCAACTTTTCAATCGCCGTCTGAATTAGTGCCTCATTCTCCCCTTCCTTTGTTTGCAAGGGAAGGGGTTTGGGGATGGGTTCATTAGATGTTGCATAAAATTTTCCCGCCATGAGCAGGGCTTCTTTCGGGATGAGACCGACGATTTCGCTTCCCGTAACTTCAACTCCCAGCGATTGCGCTTCCTTCTTCACTTCTTCAAAAGCAACGTGCGGAGGCGTTACCGTATAATTCGTCAGGTTGATGGAAACCTGTGCGATGTTGAATCGTTCCAGCAGAACGCCCATCGCTTTCACAAACTTGAGCGAGCCGGGAACGGTTGTCTTTGTGCCGTCGGGATGTTTTGTCGTCTTCCCGCTTTCGCGAATCCGCAGGGCAATTTCGTGCGCGGCATCTTTGTTGTTGGTCGCGAGGTTCACATTGTACGCAATCAAAAAGAACCGCGCGCCTGTTACCGTCGCGCCGGATTTCGCGTTGAATACCGGCTCGCCGAAATCAGGCTTCCATACCGTGTCCTTCAATTTTTCGCGGAGATGTTCATACTCCCCTTTCCTGATTGTCGCGAGATTTTTCCGTTCCGGCATTCGCGCGGCTTCTTCATATAAATAGATGGGAATGTTTAGTTCCGATGCAACGCGCGTTCCGTATTCCCGGGCAAGCTTCACGCAATCCTGCATCGTTACGCCCGAAACGGGGATAAACGGCACAACGTCTGTCGCTCCAAGCCGCGGATGCTCGCCCTTGTGGTTCTGCATGTCAATCAGCTCAGCCGCTTTTTTTGTCGAGGCGAACGCCGCGTCGCGCACCGCTTCCGGCTCGCCGACGAAGGTTACAACGCATCTATTGTAATCCTTGTCCGGCTCGACGCTCAGAAGCTTCACGCCCTTCACGCGCTTGATGCTTTCGGCAATTTCGTTAATAATGGTTTGGTCTTTCCCCTCGCTAAAGTTGGGGACGCATTCTACTATCTGTTTCAAGTTTTTCGTTTCCAGTTTTTTGTTTTTAGTTTGTAGTTGATAATCAAGTTAGGGGTATCAGCCTAATTCTCAATTGGCAATTAACAATTCACCCTACTCTACGAGCCGTAGGCGGGCTGTAAGCTATTGACCATTATAGGTACTTTGCTACAACGTCGTTCTTTGTTCCTTGCTCTTTGTTCTTCACTCTCTGCTCTACGCTCCAAGCTACAACTCACATCGCATATCCCATATCGCACATCATTTACAGTTTAACTGTTGCCGCTTTTACTGTTGTCAATCTAAAATCATAAATCTAAAATTCAAGCACCACCCCATGCTTTATCACTCTATCCACATGGTTCTCGCCAAAGTGATATGCAAGAAATTTATAGTTCGGTATATTCAGCAATATCATGTCCGCTTTTTTGCCGACTTCAATACTGCCGTACTCTTGCGAACGGCTGAGCGCGGCGGCGGCATTCAACGTGCTTGCCGTGATTGCTTCTTCCGGCGTCATCTTCATGTGCGTGCAGGCAATCGTCATCATCAACGGCATACTGTACGACATGCAGGAGCCGGGATTGAAATCGGTTGCAATGGCAACGGGAACTCCCCCCTCTATCAAAGCGCGGGCAGGCGCGTATTGATGATTCAGGAAAAATGAAACGCCCGGTAGCAGCGTTGCCACTGTTTGCGAGTCAGCCAATGCTTGAATACCATTATCGGTGATATGTTCAAGGTGATCAACAGAAACAGCATTCAACTGTGCCGCAAGCTGCGCCCCGCCGAGTGGAGTCAGCTCCTCGGCGTGAACTTTCAGCGCAAGTCCCGATTGTTTCGCGAACGTGAGGATTTCTTCCGTATCCTGCAAATCGAAATACCCGCGCTCGCAAAACACATCGCAAAACTCTGCCAGCTTGCGCGGGGCAATATACGGAAGCATCCGCTCGATAATCAGCCGCACGTATCCGCTTTTATTTTCTTTGTATTCGGGCGGTACCGCGTGTGCGCCGAGAAACGTGGGGACGATTGTCGTCATTTCTTCTTTGGCAAGCTCGACGATGGCTTCGAGCATTTTCACTTCGTTATCCATATCCAGCCCGTACCCGCTTTTAATTTCCGCGACGGTCGTTCCGTGCCTGAGCATCGCGCTTAGCCACCGGCGAGCTTTTTTCATCAACTCTTTTTTCGATGCAGCGCGTACATTGCGAACGGTATTGATGATTCCTCCGCCCCGCTCGGCAATTTGCTGGTATGTTGCTCCGCCGCTACGCATGGCGAATTCTTCCTCGCGGCTTCCCGCGAACACAAGGTGCGTGTGTGAATCCACAAAGCCGGGCATGACGACATTATTGGTACAATCCACAACGTCGGCTTCGTTCAGGCTGCTCATCGAGAGCTGCTCCATGTTCCCGACCCAGGTGATGACGCTCTCTTCCACCAATACTGCTGCATTTTCCACCATGCCAATCTCACGCATGTCGGCGCCTGTTTTTACCCGCCTTCTCTGCGAGGCAACCGTGACAAGCTGTTTGATGTTGATAAGAGCGAGTTTCATCTACTATGATTAGGGATTTGTGAAATTGCTTATTTAAGAGCAGTGTTCTTGAACCGGAAACCAAGATACTGAAAATGTGAGGGTTTTACAATTGCCGTGAGAATGCTTTGATGGGAATACGTTTATTCATTTACGTCAATTCCGGTAAAAAAATCAAACATAACTGCTATGACACCGGCATCGTACTTACCCTGTAATTCCATGCAAATTAAAATAAATATCGTATATTAACACGGAACATTGTACGTTTGGTTGTTAACGTGTACAAAAAGTCCCGGTTGAGTACCATGATGCTGCTTCAACGTATACTTTTTTTTATTCTTCTTATTTCCGTCTCCATTTCCGGCGTCGCGCAAGAAAAAACATTTGCTGATGCGTTGCCCGAAAAACTGCATACCTCCATTGATAAAATTTTAGACGACCAATTCGCAGAGATCGAACAGACGCTCATCCGTGCAGAGAAACTTCAGCCTAAAGATGTGTTGCTGGTCACTGTTCCGCTTGAAAATTACATTGAGGATATCCTTTTCACAATCAATAGGCCCGCGACGATCTATCCTAAAATTCTTTATAACGTGTTGAGGAACCTGTATAAGCAAGGGAAGTCACGAGACCATATCGAACAGGCGCTTATCACGATGCAAAAAGATAATCAATTCAAAAAGATGTATGACGCGCAAGAAGAATAATATCATCGTTCTGTTGATACGATTGGCGGCGCTTTGCGTCGTTGTGGGGGAGCAGTTGCTGATGGCAGGGGAAATCAAACCCTCGGTTGAGTTAGAGTTCAACGCGTTTTACGATAAAAATTATCCCCAGTCCTTTTCGTTTCAAATGCGAGAAGCGATATTATTTTTAGATGCGAATATCTCCGAGCATTCTAGTGGATTAATCGAATACGTGCTTCGCGACGATTTGAAACGAGGAGAGCTTGAGAGGCTCTATTTTGTTCACCGTGAGCTTCCGCTCAACAGTCAGCTAACGTTAGGACAATTTCGTAATCCGTTTGGCTACTACAATGCGTTTACGGTGACTAAACCACTGACAAAAAGCACCCCGCTCTCTCCTGGCGGCAATATGCCGGAGTTCAAGCTTCGTTCTCTCGATGTCGGGCTATTGTGGGAATCGCAAACGGAAGAGTTCTCATGGTCCTTTGCAGTCGTCAACGGAAGTGGTTCCAATGCGCTTCGGGACGATAACAATTTTAAAGATTTCATCGGACATGCGGCGGTTGTTGTAGACCGGTTCCAGATTGGTGCAAATGGATACTATGGAAGAAAAAATTCATTGTACGCGGATGGAACTCTTAACGAGCATTCCGCCATCGAAGTAACAGCGTTGGGCATCGAAGCTATGATCAATCTTGATGACGTTGTCATTGCCGGAGAAGCAATTGCGCAAGGGTATGGCGAATTACACAGCGCGGGCGCATACATCATGATGAATTATAATTTAAGCGGAATAACACGAACGCTCCGATCGGTCAGCAAGCTGGAAGTGTTCGATCCGAATCGTTCTCTCGGTGAGGATGAACAGGTTCAATTAGTGCAAGGATTATCGTACACTATAGACCGCGGCTATACTCTCAAGCTTGAATATGTAATGAATATCGAGAGGCAAGCTCGCCGTTATAATTCCATGTTTATCGAATTGGAATATGAGCTGTGATTTCGTTTAAGAAATTCACTATCGGGATTAAAATTCTCTTTTTCGTCATTCTGATCGTTCTTATCGGGGATGTGCTGTTTACTTCGCTGACTCTCCATTATAGCCGGGAATTTCTGTTACATGAGATGCAGCAGACTCTGCTCGGTTTTTCAAACACAGTGGCGTTAGATATAGCGCGAGGGTATGATATTAGCAACACGCGCAGTCTCTACAGCCTGCTGGATGAGCTTGAACATTTTGATTCGCGCATTCTCTCGCTTTCTATTCTCGATACGAACGCAACCGTTACTGCCGACCTGCGCATCGAACGGGTATTTTCCCGTGATAGCAGCCGGGCAGTTAAGCGTGTTCTTCTGGAACGCAAACCATCGGTAGTGTTTGATGAAGAAACGAAAGAGGCGGTGACCGTTGTTCCCATTACTCTTTCTCACGGGGGAACGTTTGTCGGTATGTTTAAAGCGAAGTTCACAATCAGCGAACTCTATGAAGTTCTTTTTTCCATGCAATTGCTTATCCTGTTTATTTCGGTTGGAGTGTTCGCGTTCTTGATTATCGGCATCTCCATTATTACGCGCAGAATTATCGTCAATCCATTAAAACAATTTCAGCCCGTATTGACAAACATTGAGAAAGGAGATTACTCGGTAGCGTTACCGGTGAAGAATAAGGATGAAATAAACATGCTCGCCCGGCACGTCAACCGGATGGCAGAAGGATTGAAAGAACGCGAGTTTGTCAAAGACACATTTTCAAAATACATACCAAAAGAAATTGTGGACCAGTTGTTAAACAAAACGATTCGTCCGCGTCTTGAAGGTGAATTACGAAATGTAACGGTGCTCTTCAGCGATATCCGCGGGTTTACGAAAATGACGGAGCAGTTGGGCGCGGAGCAAATCGTCTCGATTCTTAATCGGTATTTTACAACGATGACAGACGTCATTATAAGCGTTGAAGGCATGATTGATAAATTCGCCGGGGACGAAATCATGGTTGTGTTCGGAACCCCGATAGCCCATGACGATGATCCAATCCGCGCTGTGAACGCAGGGCTTGCCATGCAACAAAGCCTGGAACAGTTGAACCGGGAATTTGAGCGGGAAGGAAAGGAAAAGATTGCAATCGGAATCGGCATCAATTCGGGCATGGCGATCGCGGGAAATATTGGCTCTGAAAAGCGGCTAAATTATTCGGTCATTGGCGATGATGTGAATCTTGCCTCGCGGTTGGTTTCTCTTGCGAAGGGAGGGGAAATCATCATTAGCGAAGCGACGTATGAGAAGGTTAAACAACACTTTATATGCGAAGCTCTCGAAGAAATCCAGGTGAAAGGCAAGTCGAGACCTGTTCAAACGTACCGCGTACGTGGTGCGATACTTCATTGAAAGGGAATCTATGAACAAATCTACTTCCAATCCCACTTCTCAGCTTATCCCCCTCGAAACCATCGAAAAGAAAATCTTCCTCATACGCGGGCAAAAGGTTATGCTTGATAAAGACCTGGCGGAGTTATATGGGGTAACTACAAAACGTTTAAATGAGCAGGTACGGAGAAACGTTACCCGTTTCCCGGACGATTTTATGTTTCAGTTATCGGAACACGAGTATGAATCTTTAAGGTCGCATTTTGCGACCTTAAAAAAGGGGCGAGGAAAACATAGAAAGTACTTGCCGTTGGTATTTACAGAACAGGGAGTGGCAATGCTTTCTTCTGTGTTGAATAGCGAACGCGCAATTACTGTGAACGTTGCAATCATGCGCGCCTTTGTCCGTTTACGCGACCTACTTTCAAGCAATAAAGAGCTTGCCCGTAAATTAGAGGAACTTGAAAAAAAGTATGATTACCAATTTAAAATCGTATTTGATGCGATACGGAAGCTGATGAATCCGCTAGAAAAGCCAGTACCTGAAAAACCGAAAAGGGCAATCGGGTTTGAGATTAAAGAGCCGGTGGTGAAGTACCGTGCGAGAAGGAAATAGAGCCATGAATGTGCGACACGCCTTTTTTGCAAATAGAAAAGCTATGAATCACGCAGTAAATGGGAAAGCGGTAAATAGAAGGTTTTACAATTGCTTGGTAAGAGAGCTTGGTTTTTGTTTCATTGCTTAGTATCTTTATTATAGAACAAAAGGATATTGAATAATGTCAGCAATCACAATTTCACTTTCTGAAGAGCAGCTGACTGAAATTATTAAAGCCTACCGCATAATTCAAGAGTTTTTGGGGACCGTTGTTTCTCCCAATGAATTGTATCAATCTGATTTCCTTGTTGGTTTGCAAGAATCAGACGAAGACATTCGTACAAAAGCGATGAACGAAGTTCGCTCATTCGAAGATTTCACTGCCTAAGATATCAGCTGTAAGAATAAAACTAAGAATATGTTTATGAAAAAAACTTTAGCATGGCTTTTTTTCTTTATCCTCATAATAGGTTGCAAAACTATCCCTTTCATTATTAAGGAGTATGAAATAGGCAAAACCACGGAGGTTACAGTTGGAAGTGCTATGATGGCCTGGGGAAAAGGGTTGAGTACGTCTTCAGGTACACCTTTTGATGGATTGCGCAAAGAACTTTCTTACAGTGGAATAGCACAGAACGTTTTGCAAATTAACTATCGAGAATTTTACATCGTAGGTGAAGGCGAATATGCACGAGAGGC
>SCUC01000400.1 GCA_004322375.1 Bacteroidota bacterium | reverse complement strand
ACGCGAGCGCGAGCGGCGCAACATAGATTACGTGTTTCAACATCGAACGCCGCTCCTCAAAACGCGAATAGAGAATGTAGAAACCTTCCTGCGCAAGAAGGTAGATGAGAGGCAGCAGAGGAATGAAAAACCGGAAATTCGCAAGAACGTCGCCGCCAACCGAGACAATGTATGAGGTATAGGCGAGAATCAAGAAAATGAGGTAGAGCATCTCCCATGTTCTTTTTTTCCAGAGAAGAAGAGCAATAGGAACAACAAGCAACGCGCCCCATAATAAATCCATCTGAGCAAATTGCCAGAAATAATCAACTCCAGCAAAGAAATATTCCTTAGAGAATCCTGCTTTCGCGTAGTACGTGTTCGGGAAGAGGTAGCCGTAATACGAAAGCCGCCATGCCATAAACAAGCCGATGGGTATCGCATATAACGCTCCCCATACAAGAATTCGCTTGAATTCTTTTCGCTTGTTCTTCTCTTTATTGAAAAATTTTTCGGCGACAAAATGAATCATCGTCAATCCGAACAGGTACATTCCCTCCGGGCGCGTCAAGGAAACCAGAACAAATGCTAACGGCGCATACGCGAAATTCTTATCGCTGTTTCGTTCACGTAGATAAAGCCAGACCGAAAGCACGGTGAGAAACATGAACATTCCGGTTTCCATTCCACTAATAAGCCAGTAGGCAATACCGCTATTGGATGCAAGCAATAGTACGGCAATCAGGGAAAAACCAACAGCCCGTTGTTCCTTTGCAAGATCAAGGGATAAACGATAGACAATATACAACGTAGCCAAACCGAACAGTACTCCCAGAACTTGAGAGAGCGTTATCAACTCGAATCCCATGACCGCCGGTGCGGCAAGAAGAACAGTCCATAAAAATGTAGTATATCCTTCGACCCGTTCTCCTATGTTGAACACCAAACCGTGTCCGTCAACTAAATTTTTCACATACCGAAATGTGATAAATGAGTCATCCTGCACAAACTCGAAATGTTTTGCATGATAATAGAGCAACCCTGCAATAGCGAGGAGAACGCCGATTTCAATACGTTTAAGCAACTGAGGTGATATTCCACCCCGTTGTTGTTTTTTTTGCTTCGACATGAGAGAAAATTATTGAGACATTATGTACGAGAAAGAAGTCGCAGGCAGGCAGCATAGACCACATCAACAGTAAGATACTGCATGCAATTATTAGGGCAAACCGGAGTATAAAAACAATCACAATCGTAATCCGGTTCTACTATTTCTCCCCGCCCGTATAATTCAAATTCGTTTTTGTTGAAAATATTATTGAATAGAACAATTGGCTTCTTAAAACCGATGGCAAGGTGCATTCCCATCGTTACAGCAGTTACAATAAGCCGGCACTGTTTCACTTCATCCATAAACTGCGGCAATGAAAAATGACCGAAGTAGAGAGCGCCGCTTGCCTTTGCTAACCGAAGATTTTTTTGGTATTCCTGCTCGCCGCCAAGCAAGAGTGGAATGTATCCCGCCTTTTTCAGCCGTTGAGCAAGTACAATCCAATTGTCATCCGCCCAAAGACGGGAAGTCCAGCGTCCTCCGCAACCTGTATTCAATCCGACAATAGGTTTCTTGTTGGGCAGCTTCCAGGGG
>SCUC01000399.1 GCA_004322375.1 Bacteroidota bacterium | reverse complement strand
CTTCCGGCTGGTGGTCGGTGAGGTGGAGATCGTGCGTCTCGATGATGTCTCCGCTTGAGAGGATGATTGCGCGTTCAATGACATGCTCAAGTTCGCGAATATTTCCGGGCCAATTGTACATCATCAGTGCATTCAAAGCTTCTTTGCATATTTTCTTGGGCTGTCGCGATTTGGATTTTTTTTGTAGAAAGAAATCAACCAACTCCGGAATATCATCGAGATGGTCTTTCAAGAAGGGCATTTTGATGGTGAAAACATTCAAGCGATAGAGCAAATCTTCTCTAAACTTTCCCAAACGGGACTCCTCCTGAAGATTTTTATTCGTTGCAGAGAGTACACGCACATTGGCATGAAGCTCATTGGTTCCTCCTACCCGTCTGAATGTTCCATTTTCCAGAAATCGAAGCAGCTTGGGTTGTACAGTTTGACTGATGTCTCCAACTTCATCCAGGAAAAGTGTTCCGCCGTTTGCCATTTCCACAAGTCCGGGTTTTGCCGCATAGGCATTGGTGAAGGCTCCTTTTTCATGTCCGAAAAGCTCGCTTTCAAGCAGGGCATCGGGTATTGAGGAGCAGTTGACAGGCACGAATGGATTTGAATATCGCAGGCTGTGCTTGTGAATGTAATTAGCAATCACTTCTTTGCCTGTGCCGCTTGCGCCAAGAATTAACACAACAGAGTCGCTTTCGGCAACACGTTTCGCGAACGACAAGACATCGAGCATTGCTTTGCTGTTGCCGATAACTTCAGATGAACCCGCTTTACGTTGAAGCTCTTCCTGGAGGAGCTTATTTTCGGTGGAGAGTTTTTTTCGTTCAAGCGCACGCGCGATGTTTTGTTCCAGCTCATTGATGTCGTACGGCTTTCGCAATACGTCATACGCTCCGAGCTTGGTCATTTCAACGGCAAGCTGAAGGTCGGCAAAGCTGGAGAGAATAATTGCTTGAGAAGCGGGGGAGTGTTCCTGAACAAATTTTAAAACTTCTTTGCCATCAACGCGAGGCATTTTGAAATCGAGGAGAACGACGTCATAAAGTTTTTTTTGGATGAGGTTTATCGCTTCAACACCGTCGAAGGCAAGATCAACTTCGTACGTGCTGCTTCTTTGTAATTCCTCCCTGAGAATAGTGGTCAAAGATTCTTCATCATCTACGATAAGTATGTTGAATCGCTGGGGCAATGGAATTCGGTCTCATTCATTGATGAGAATATTAATCTCCAAGAACGCGCTCGATGGTGGTAAGTAAATCCACCAGGTCGTAAGGTTTGCTGATAAAATCTTCCGCGCCAAGTTTTTTTGATTCGATAGCATTTTTTAAATCGGCGAAGGCGGTAAGCATAATAACTTTGATGGAAGGATAATCTTTTTTGATAAATTTTAAAACCTCGAAGCCGTCAACTTTCGGCATTTTAATATCCAGAAGGACGATATCAAAAGGTCGTTGCTTGATAATGGTAATTGCTTCGTCTCCATCACCTGCGGTACCGACTTCGTAACCTTCATTGACCAACTCTCCACTCAGTACGGTTCTGAGAGCTTCCTCATCATCAACGACGAGAATCTTATGTTGATTATCCATTAAAAATTCCTTAAAAAGATTATTGTTCCCTACTTGCCGAAAATATTCAAGGCAAAAGTAATGAAATAGATGCTAAAATGCAACAATAAAACACAATTTGATGGTTTTTATTATAACCGGAGCTAAAAAGAGAGCATCCTGGTGAGAAAGATTGTTGTTTACGGCTATTTTTTGAGGTCAAAGTAGAGAATGAAAATATTCGGACGATGTGGGCTAATAGCTCGTAAAGAGTATCGTCCTACCAAAATAACTTTTTTGTCGGGAAGCCGGGATTTTCCGCCAAAGGCGAGATCAGCCCCAGGTTGAGAACCCGAACCATCCCAAAAGTAAAAATAAAGTAGTCTGGATGCCGGAATTTTCCGCCAAAGGCGAGATCAGCCCCAGGCTGAGAATCCGAACTATCCAAAAAGTAAAAAATAATGTAGTCGGGATGCCGGGATTTTCCGCCAAGGCGAGATCAGCCCCAGGCTGAGAACCCGAACTATCCAAAAAGTAAAAAATAATAGTAGTCGGGATGCCGGGATTTGAACCCGGGACCTCCTGCGCCCAAGGCAGGCGCGCTAGCCGAGCTGCGCTACATCCCGATTAATTGAATCAATCTTTTAATATACGAAACTTCATAGCCAGATGCAATGTTGTTTTTTTGGTAATTTTTTCTGTCATTAGAGTACATGTTGAACCTTAGATTCTTCGTTATTTGGTAGGATGACTTTTCTCAATCCCCTTGTTTTGTTCGGGATGATTGCCGCGGCAATCCCTGTAATCCTTCATCTTTTGAATCTTCGTAAGCTGAGAACCATTGAGTTTAGCTCCCTCCGCTTTTTAAAAGAGCTTCAGCAAACGAAAATCAGGAGGTTAAAATTCAGGCAAATTCTCCTGCTCATTATACGAACCTTGCTTGTTCTTGCCATTGTGCTTGCGTTCGCGCGACCGGCAATGCGCGGCTCGCTGCTGGGAACCATCGGGGCTAACGCTCATTCCTCTGTGGTATTTATCATTGATGATTCGTTCAGCATGAGTGCAAGCGATGAACGGGGAGAATTGTTAAAACAAGCAAAAGAAGGTCTCATTAAATTAACGGACTTGTTAAACGAAGGCGACGAGGTGTTCTTCATTAAGCTGTCCGATTTGCCTGACGCCACAATTGAACAGGGAACACACGATTTTCAATCGCTTAAAAAAACAGATCGGAAGAGC
>SCUC01000398.1 GCA_004322375.1 Bacteroidota bacterium | reverse complement strand
GCTCTTGCCGGCTACGGAAATGGACCCAAAAAAATCAAGGGAGATGAACCCTGGTGTGGGGGTAATTCCATAGAGCCGGGCCGTATTGATGGCATCCACCGTGGAGAATGGTTCATAATAAAATACCCAGTAGAGTGCGAGAAGTACTGGGATCTGAATAAATACGATGAGGATAGTTGCAAATGGATTCACTCGAGCCTCTTTGTAGAGAGAAAGTGTTTCTAGTGCTTCTTTTTCTTTGTCTCCTTTGTGTTTTTCTTTCAGTTCTTTTATTTTTGGTTCCAGTGATTTCATCGCACGTTGTGTGCGCGCTGCCGAAAGAGAAAAGGGAAGAAGTACGAGTCGGATAACAATAGTAACGAGAATAACCGCCACGCCGACATCGCCGCCAGGAACAACAGCAACAAGCGCAACAAGCGCGTTATAAATCGGGTCGTAGAAAACAGCGTTAAAAAAGTTTGATATCACAACAGTATGTTCTAATTATTTTTTGAAAGTAGTGTCGCAAGTTCCCGCTGAACTTCCTGATAGCTTACACTATTAACCGAAGTTTTGGGAAACACGATAAGGGAGGGTGGTAACGGGAGACTTCGGAGTGCCGCAAGTACGCGACGTTTGATGCGGTGACGTGTAACAGCAAGGCGCGCAACCTTCTTGGGAACAATGACTGCGTACCCACTGGCTTCGTTGGATATAACTATAGAGAAATGGGGTGAAGAGAACCGGCGACCGCTCTTGAGGGCTGTTGGGAATGCCTCACGAGCAATCCTTTTTCGACGTGGGAACACGGAAGCTAGGCGGTGAGGCGCTTGCGCCCTATCCGCCGACGCTTTTGGACGATTTTCCGCCCCGCAGTCGTCGCGGAACGGGAGCGGAAGCCGTGCGTTTTGGCGCGCTTGCGCTTCTTTGGTTGGTAGGTTCTTTTGGACATACTGAGTTGATTAGTTTATGCACACAATACTAACAGGTTCTCCCCGAAAAACCAGTCTGTATTCTCTGCCCAATAAGGGTATACTCCAGAACACTATGGATAAGGGTAATCCGAAGGAGCTTTGGGAATACGTACTGACACAAGTCGAACTTTCTATATCACCACCTAATTTCAATACCTGGTTTCGCAATAGCTTCATCGTAAAAATAGAGGATGGTGTTATTTCCATAGGCCTTCCAAGCCAATTTTTCAAGGATTGGTATTTGAAAAAATTCCACACCCTGCTTCTTAAAATCGTCCGTGATATTTCGTATGAATTTCGGAACATTGAGTACCTTATTGTTAAAGACGAACATCGTAAGGTGCCGAAGGAAGTGAAAAATACTCGTGGGGCGTTGGAGCTTCCGCTTGATGAGTTTTATATTAACAAGAGCGATAATTTAAATCCGCGATACACGTTTGAAACATTTGTCATAGGATCATTCAATAGTCTCGCGTATGCGGCCTCACAAGCAGTATTGAGTCGTCCGGGTATCACGTATAATCCTCTTTTCATTTATGGTGATACGGGGCGCGGCAAGACACACCTCATTCAAGCCATCGGCAACCAGTTTAAGAAACAATACCCCGGGAGAAAAGTGTTTTATCTTACGTCAGAAAAATTCGTGGTTGATTATACCGACTCGGTACAGGCCGGCACGGCGAATCGCTTCAAGGATAAGTACCGACACTATGATCTTCTCATTATGGATGATATTCAGTTCCTCTCAAAAAAAGAGAGGAGTGAGGAGGAGCTTTTCCACCTTTTCAACGCTCTCCACGATACGAATAAGCAGATTATTTTTTCATCAGACAGGGCGCCCGTCGCCATTCCCGATATTACCGAGCGTTTAAAGGGCCGTTTAGCGAGCGGGATGACGATAGATATTGGTGAGCCCGATTCGGAATCAAGGATGGCTATCATTCAAAAAAAGGCTGCTGCGCATGGGGTGATACTTTCTAATGATGTTGTTGA
>SCUC01000044.1 GCA_004322375.1 Bacteroidota bacterium | reverse complement strand
ATTATTTGTTTACGGATCGTTCTTTAATTGTAATCGAGAGAGCAGGAGAAAACATTTGCACATACTCCCCCGACCTTTCAGGCTGCATTGACACCGGTGAAACAACAAAAGAAACAGAACGCAATATGCACGAAGCGATTAAATACAATATACGGTAGTAATGAAAACTACTCACGCTCCACGATGCGTCCTCGCAGTGTGAATGCTATTTGATTTCGTTATAAAGAGACAACCATTTTAGAACTCAATTTATTCTTTACAATATATTACCATAGCTGCTCAAAATTTTTCTTAAGTATTTCTATACATTTTATAATATTTTTTCCAGAATACTCCCAGAGGTTATTAATATATAAAGTCTTGGAGTCATAAGAAGAGCCTTCCCTTTGAATAAACTGCTCCCATTCTTCTTGAGAATAATTCTTTTGATTAATTGTTATGCATTGCTCAACACAATTTTTTTGTTCATAATCACCCATTTTTTTGTCTTTGTTATTTTTTCCACTAACCAACACGGGATGACAAAAAGGAAAATGCTCCCTTCTTATATTAATATATGCTCCATTATATCCTTCTATTAACGAGCCACTTAAGATTTTTTCCAATAACGATTCAATACTATACCTAGAAAAAGCTACCATATCTAATTTGTGTATAAAACAATGCCATTCTTTGTTCTTAAAAGATTTGGCAACCTCAGGCCAAAAAGAGTCTTGAAACATATTAGATGGAAAACGCAGAGTCGCATCCGCATATGATGCCAACCCCGTAATATCTAAATTTAGAATTAAACTATTAGTATCTCTTACAACATTTCCTATGCTCTGTGGGAAAAGAATCATTGCCTTTTGTTCCAGTAATGATAAATATTCACCTATATCTTTTTTTGTGGGATATTGATAAGATTGCCATTCAGAGCATTTATTTTTTGCCCAGAATTCGTTGCGTCGCATCCCTTCATTTAAAATTTGACTGAGATGTGGAACAAGAATTGCCCTATTTTCTTGTCTCGCTAATGTAACTATATGATCATCAGTAATAGGTTGGCTCCCTTCCGTTAAAAATAAAGCTTTTTCTAATCGAGATTCATGAATTTCTTTTAATTTATTTTTTACCCATTTTATATGTCGTCGCAATTCATGTTCATAAAGGTGTGTGACAATAGGACTGGGATCAACCACATGTTGTCTAATTTGAATAATCGGTCCAAAATGCCTACCAAAACCACTAAAGCAAGCTGGTGTTTCGCTTTTTATCCCCTCTTTGTTTAATATAATTGTGACGTTTCTAGCTTCTGTGCAATTATGCAGTGCATGACAACTCTCTGCATTGTTATTTATACTTTCAATAAATTCAATATTTCGATAACATGTACAAACAATCGTTGAACCCCATCGTATTGCCGAGTTACGTACAGAATTTCTTGGTAAATTGTGCTGCCCATTGGCACTTATAAGCACAACCTTAGGTTGTATTGAGCTAAACAATTCTTCATGACTACTTTGATTAGATTCAATATAGATTTGTCCTCCATGATGGCTTGCCTTAAATATATCTGCATGAAGTCCTCTTGAATTTCGAGCGAGCAGATAAGTCCAGTTTTCTTGATCACCGGGAAATAGCCCCTTATGAATACGTCCATTTGTATTGACTTCCAAGTAGAGCACCAAACTAGTGTTATTAAGAACTGAATCACCAAAAAACTCAGGTTCAGTTTTCGTGTTACGCGCCCACTCTTCTGATAATCTCATAATATCTGATCGTATTCCTTCACGTGATTCGGGCAAACTTTGTAAATCATCGGGTGTAAGAAAATTTCGCGATAGGGCAGCATCTAAATTCACAAAAAAAGCAGATTGTTCCTCTGATTCTTCACTAATCGGTTCCTGTAGCCAACCAAGTGGCATGGGTTGCTGTGAAAATAATTCAATCACATCGTCACTATCACCTGTAAGTAACTTACGAAATAATTTAGATGGTGGAGAAATAACCGTAAGATTACCTACAGAGGGAAATGGCAGCATAGTATACCCTTCCAGTGGATAACAAATATCTACATTTTTACTCTTTAATGAATCCTCTAGTTCTTCGCCACGCTCAATAGCCTGAACACCTTTCTCTCCAAAAAGCCACAAATGGCGTTGGAAGGCTGGCAAAGCAGGTCCCCAAAATTCTTTAACAGATTTTTTTTTCGCAAGCCCTATAAGTCCGCAAGCATGATCGCTATCTAAATGGCTTAATACAACAAGATCAATTTCATCTACCTGTTCTTCATCTAAACAGGCAATTAATCTTTCTAGTGAAGGCCCACCATCGATCAAACAAGTCCATTGTTTATTCTGGTTAGTCCATCTTAGAAGTATTGCATCTCCATGTCCAATTCCCAGCGTAGTAATTTGTAATTCATCCATTGAAAGCCTCATATTTAAGATTTATATACGGAAGTTTCTTTAGATATATTGTTGTATAACTTAGAGTGTAAATAAATATTCCATAATTTCAAATTTAAATAAAAAAAAGCCAACCCTCTTTCAAAGGTTGGCTTTTTTTTATTTTTGACTTTTTATTTGATCAGCGTCATCTTCCTCACGCTCACAAACGATTGCTCCTGTCCGCTCTCGTTCATGCTCTTCGCTTCCAGCCGGTAGAAATAAACTCCCGTCGAGAAGTTCGTCGCGTCGAAGGCTACTTCGTGCAAGCCCTCTTCCATCTCTTCCGCGTCAAACAGGGTCGTTACCTCTCTGCCGAGCATATCATAGATTTTCAACGTCACTCGGCTTACAGCTCCCAGCTCAAAGCTCACTGCCGTTTGCGGGTTGAATGGATTAGGATAATTCTGGTCTAACCTGAATTCTGCCGGCGTCTCCTCAACTACACTGTTCCCCTCGAAGCTGGCTAGCGGGATAGGACCTACGCTGTCGCGCATCAGCCACGATACTTTGTACAAGCCCTTGTAACCCTTTAGCTTTAATGGGTTTGTAGAAATCGTATCCAGCTTTGTCGTCGTCGTGATGTTCGGTCGGAACTCGCGGTTGATTCGCCCTATGACTGTATCAAGGGCAACCAAATACGAGAGTGGAATACGGAAGGTCGTATCCCGTTGGCTCGCGCTTACCTGGACTATTGTTCTCCCCATTGTCAATGCGGTATCGGCATGGGCGGCAATTTGCCGAATTGTTTGTCCGGTAAACATGCTGTCTGAGTACCCATCGCGACAGACATAGAGCAAGTCGCCGAATCCTTTCGGGGTTATCTCTAAGTCGCTCGCTGCAATATTCGTCTTCAGCGTCGTCAGCTCGGCTGTCAAATGGTTGCCGGCGTTCCCAAAATACGTTTCCACATTCTGCTCTCCAAGAATATTAAGATAAGTGGGAG
>SCUC01000397.1 GCA_004322375.1 Bacteroidota bacterium | reverse complement strand
CGACAGTCGGTACGGTTCGCGTAGGATTGTTTAGCTCGGCGAGTATTAGAAAAAAAGAGATTCCCCAGGTACGGAAAATGCTCGGCGTCGCATTTCAAGATGGCAAACTGTTAGATGACAGGACAATCTATGATAATGTCGCCTTTGTGTTGGAGGTGACAAAATGTAAAAAGGAGATTATCAAAGAGCGTACACATGAAGTGTTGTCGTTAGTCGGATTGGGAAATAAACATCAGAAGATGCCGCAGGAACTATCGGGTGGCGAGCAGCAGCGCGCCGCGCTTGCCCGCGCGATTGCCAACCAGCCGGAGGTATTGCTCGTGGATGAGCCGACGGGAAACCTCGATCTTCAAACAGGTTTGGAGATTCTTGAAGTATTGAAGTCAATCAATAAAAACGAAACAACGGTAATTATGGCATCTCACAATCAGGAAATTGTAAACCATGCAGGAGGAAGGGTATTGCATCTGAAGGATGGGTGGCTGCGGTAAAGAAATGCCAGGACATTTGTTTCTCTTTGTACGATACGTTCAATGACTAAAGGAAAGAAGGTCGAAACGCTAAATCCCCTTCCTCCAATGCTTCAAAAGCCTCTCAGCTCGTACCTTCGTTTTTTGAATGTTGAGAAGAGTGTATCAAAGAATACGTACGATTCGTACAGGCTCGATTTGGAACGATACCTTGTTCATCTCGACGAACAAGGCATCGGATCATTCGAGCAAATCACCGATGAGCTTCTCGCTAATTTTTTAGCATCGTTGTACGATTTGGGATTAGCTGCCAAAAGCATTGCGCGAAATATTTCTGCCATAAAAGGATTTCATAAATTTCTTGTAGGGGAAGGCGTCACAAAAGTTGACCCGTCGCAAAATATTGAATCGCCAAAGCTTTCGCGAACATTGCCCGATGTGCTTCACCATGCGGAAATCGAGACGATTTTAAGTCAGCCGAATACATCTGTGCCGTTAGGCGTTCGCGATCGCGCAATATTGGAAACGATGTACGCGTGCGGTCTTCGCGTGTCAGAAGTAATCACCATAAAGCAGTCAGAGGTGTTTGCCTCCGAAGGCTTTGTTCGCGTGTTTGGGAAAGGCTCGAAGGAGCGGCTTGTGCCGATTGGAAAATCTGCTTTAGAGTGGATTGAGCGTTACAAAGAAGCGTTGCGAAACGAACTTGGAAAATTAGGGCGTGGCAAAGATGTCTTATTCCTTAACGCGCGCGGCAGGCCGATGAGCCGTATGGCAATCTGGAATATCGTTCGCGAATATACTGTGAAGGCCGGCATCAAAAAAGAAGTTCACCCCCATACGTTTCGTCATTCCTTCGCTACGCAATTATTGGAAGGGGGCGCCGATTTACGCGCTGTGCAAGAGATGCTCGGTCACTCCGATATTGCTACGACAGAAATCTACACCCATATTGACAGGGAGTATTTGAAGGAAGTGCATAGGACGTTTCATCCGAGGGGATGAATTCAATGCAAAATGAACAAGGCTCTACTCTACGAGCCATAGGCGGGTTGTAAACAAAAGGAAAAAATGCAATGTTCAGTCGTACATACAATAATGCTAAAATATTGTTTTTTAGTTTATGTATTTGTACAATTATATAATAGAAAAATACACTTGCAATATAGGAAAGCGCTATACAATGAGTACAACATTAGAAGAAAAAATCAACAAACTTCCCCCTGAATTACAACAAGAAGTAGAACTCTTTATTCAACAATTGTTGGATAAGGGTAAAAAGCAAAAAAAGCAAAAACCTAAATTTGAGTGGGCGGGTGCTTTACGTCATTTACGAAATCAATATACCTCTGTTGAGTTGCAGCATGAAATACTAAATGAGCGCATGAAACAGCCGTGAACTACCTTATTGATTCGAACATTTTTTTGGAAATTCTTCTTGAACAGGAGAAATCGGCAGAAGCAAAAGAAGTATTATCAACTGTTGATATAAATGATTTTTTTATAACTGACTTTACCTTACATTCAATTGGAGTCAAGCTTTTCAATGAGCGGCTTTTCGATAAATTTCAGTTATTGATGTCTGAAATGATTGAACGTGCGGGGCTTGTAGTCATTGCTCTTTATAGTGAGGATACAGAAAATCTTATTGCCGTTGCTCAACGCTTTACCCTCGATTTTGATGATGCCTACCAGTATTGTGCTATGGATAAATATGACCTAATATTGGTAAGTTTTGACACTGATTTTGACAGAACAGATAGAGGAAGAAAAACCCCTATTGAAGTTCTAAGGCGGAAATAATTGAGGAAAGAAAAAGCATATGGTATCTCATTGGTGCGCAATCACTCCAATCACATATTATGGTAAATCTGATGAATTACTCACACCGTTCGAATTTGAAAAGGGCGTTGTTTTATCTCTGCTCCCTGATTGGTTCAACCAGGAAAAATTTCTCGTACATTTAGATGAGGCAACTCGCCGAAACATGCTTGGAGGTGACATTCGATTTGCTTTTATGGTGGAATACTGGGCAGAAGCTTTGGGCAGCCCTGACCCAGAATGGCAAGGAGACGAAGACCTTTCAATTCAAATTGCGAAATACGATGCTATTACCCTTGCCAATCTTGCCTTATGGCTTGCCAAACCAACATCTCTTGGATTTAATGTACTTTTCCATCTTGATAAGTTTCCGGAGGAAAAAAATATACGTTGGTTCAGCCAGGTAGATAGAATTATTCCACATTTTATGTATGAAAACGAACATTTGACGTTG
>SCUC01000396.1 GCA_004322375.1 Bacteroidota bacterium | reverse complement strand
CCCCAAGCGCACGTATAGCATCGCTAGCCGTCCCTCGTTGAAACGTACCTACCACTTGCGATGGATTTGATGGATTAAGGGAGTTAAACTGCATCTCCGAAGTTACTCGTTCTCCTCCGATAATATTCGGAAATGTTTTGCCAAAGTCTTTTTCAACCTTGGCAATGGCTTGTTCTTGTTTTTTCCGATTAGCCGGTTTCGACCAATCGGTGTATGCTTCATTTTTGAATTTAGGAATTTTCATAATAGAGTTTCAGGTTTTAGGTTTCAAGTGTTAGGTTATTGATTTGGGTTTGCTATTATCTAAGAATCTCTGTACTAAGAAGGACCTAATAAAATTGATTTTTCCATTTTCCTTCAAATCGCCAATACATTCTCAGTGAAAGTTAATGACAATTTCAATTTGTCTTGACCAGCCATTGTTTATTTGCGTTTATTTGTTTGAATTGTTTCATCCATCGTAATACTGTTTTCAAATTTTTTCCAATATCGGTTCTTCCGGTTTCCTTTTCCAATGTTTTTGCTACCTCAATTAAATATTCCTGATCAATCTTTTTTGCGTGACGAATTAAAATTGACTTGATGTCCGATCGATCTATTTCATCAAACCGAGCAAGTTTATAAACAATTAAATCTTCAACAATAACAAGAGGAAGATTAACATCAAACAAAAATTGTTTTGTTGCTCTCCTTATTGCTTGTTTATCGAGAATAAAGGAAGCGGTCCTTAGATCAATAGAAAAATGTTTCGTGTACCGAAGCTTAATTGGAAGCCCTCGCGTCATTCTTCCAACAATTTTTGGTTTTGATGCAGGACTAATGCTAAAGCCAGTTCCTTTCATCAGGTTAATGAGCTCTTCAATTCATTTTTCTCCGATAACTAACACAATGTTTGCATCTGAAGTCATTCGAGGTTTACCTAACAATGACGCCGCAATTCCACCGATAACAACATAAGGAATGTCTAATTGCCGAAAGACTGCCTCCATCTTTTGAATCATCTCATCCATTTAACTGCTCGAAGTAATAATTCTGTTTGAATACGTGCATCTTTCATCGTCATCTTTTTGAGGAATTTTTCTTCTTCTTTTTTGAGATCGTTATACCCATCAAAAGGGGCCATGCCAATAAATTTTAGTTTTTGGAATGTACAATTCTCTTTTTCTTGCTGGTTTTTTGAAGTGAGGGTTTCATAAAAACAATAAAATATACAAAATTTCCATGAATCTATGGTTATTTGGCGGCAACCGGATTTATTAACGCCTTTATCACAGCATCATGCACCAACGGCCTTACTCTAGAAATTTTTGTATTTCCTCTTGTGGGATACACTCGATTCGTCAGGAAAATGACAAACAAATTTTTCTCCGGATCTGCCCAGACGGAGGTTCCGGTAAATCCGGTATGGCCGAATGACTGCTCGCTGAAATATTTACCTGCCGAGCTATATCCACCAACTGTCTTTGTATCCCACCCCAAAGCGCGTGTGCTGTTCGTCCCCTGCTTTTTATTGAACAGCTTGATTGTTTCCGGCTTCAAATATTGTTTGCCGTTATAGCTCCCGCCATTCGTCAACATTTGCATGAAAATTGCGAGGTCGGACGCGGTTGAAAACAATCCCGCATGTCCGGATACTCCTCCAAGTGTGTACGCGTTTTCATCATGGACAACCCCTTGAACAAGCTTCTTTCTAAACTCAGAATCATATTCCGTCGGTGCAATTTCTTCCCATAATGATTCAGCAGGTACATACATTGTTCTTTTCATTCCCAGTGGAATAAAGAATGAGTCCTGAACGTATGTATCGAGTGCCCTGCCTGTGATTCGTTCTACAATCTTCCCAAGCGTGATAAAACCGAAATCGCTATACACCGTTGAATCACCTGTCGCATAGACTAACCTTGATTGAAAAACAGAATCAAGAGTCTCTTGTGGTGATTTGCTGGAAACATACAACGGCTTAAAAGCAGGTAAACCGGAATTATGAAGCAATAAGTTTCTGATTGTAATTTTTTCTTTTCCATTACTTGCAAATTCGGGTATATACTTCGCGACTGTATCGTCGAGTGAAAGTTTTTTCTCGTCATACAATTTCATCACCGCAGAAGTTGTTGCTATTACTTTTGTAAGCGATGCTATATCAAACATTGTTTGCTTGGTAATCGGAATTGCAGGATTTGAGTATGTCTGTGCGCCAAACGATTTGTTATATACCAACGCACCATCCTTCACTATTGCAACCTGCGCTCCGGGAAATGAATTCTCAACAATCGCTTGATTGATAACAGTATCTATCTTTGCCAGACTATCAAGATGAAACCCGACATTTTCAGGCTTATCAATCCTTAATGCTAATTGGGAAATATCTACTCCTGAACCATACGGATATGCCCCGGGAATGCTTACAGGCAGCTTTCCTGTTGTTGGAATTTCACCAAACAACGCCTCAACTGCGGCTTCCGTGGATGCTTCACAATCGGAATACGCGCAGAGATAAGCGTTTGCTCCATCAATTGCACCGACGACATACGGACTTCCAAACGATATTACGACTGTAGGCTTCCCTAACTTTACAAGCGATTGAAAAAACGCGGTAGCGGCTGAGCCCCGTCGCAATACTCCGGAACCGCTCCATGCTTTATAAAATAACGGCACCAAGATAACATCAGCATCCTGCGCCTTCTCAAGAAAAGCGTCAAAATCAATCTTGTTTGTTGATGGGTCAATGAGAACTTGTTCAACATTGTTTACCCGGCGTTTTACCAAAGAAGTAAAATAATTCCCGACAGGCTCGTTGGGCCACGGGTTCCCGTTCCTGTTGATTTCTGTTCGGTAGCTTTCTGCATCGGCAACGACGACGTTAAGAAATTTTTTATTCGATTTCGCGAGGGGCAGCGCTTTTGTCGTCTTTAAAACTGTGATTGAAGCGCGCGCTACTTGTTTTGCAAGCCCTAGATGCTCAGGCGTAGCAACCATATCGCGAACAGCTGCTAAATCCGTAAAACGATTTTGCGTTAATCCTAAATCATATTTATATCCAAGAATTTTTCTTACAGAATAATCAATCCTCTCGCGGGATATTCTTCCATTCTGTACAGCCCGAATTAATGCTTCAATCGCCGCATCTTCATCAGGTAAAATTAACAACACATCTGCTCCCGCCTCAACAGCAAACACGGCTGTTGAATCGGAACCATATCGCTTGACGACAGCGCCCATATCAAGCGCATCGGTAACGATTAATCCATCGAACCCAAGCTCCTTTTTTAACAAATCGGTAACGATTGGCTTCGAAAGAGTCGAAGGCAATCCCTTTGTCGAATCTACCGATGGCACAGTCAAATGGGCAACCATGATTGAGGCAACTCCTCGTTCTACTAACACTTTAAACGGAGCTAACTCAACGCTATCAAGCCTCACGCGGGCTGCGTCAACCGTTGGTAAATCTATATGAGAATCAACATGCGTATCCCCGTGACCCGGAAAATGCTTTGCTGTCGCGAGCGCGCCCGCCGATTGAATTCCCGACATAAAGGCGCTTGCCAACGAGCTAACAAGCTCAGGCTCTTCCCCAAACGAACGGGTGTTTATGACAGGATTTTTGGGATTGATATTCACGTCGGCAACCGGAGCGAAATCTTGATGAATTCCCAAGGCACGCGCCTCTTCCCCAATCGCCTTACCCACCGAAAAGGCGAGTTTCACATCCCGTGTCGCACCCAAAGCCATCGCTTCCGGAAATCGCGTCGCCCGACGAATTCTCATCGCCGCTCCCCACTCTAAATCGGAAGCAATCAATAATGGTACATCTGCCCATCCCTGGCATCGGTTAATCATTTCCGCAGTTTCATACACGTCTCCCTGGAAAAATATCAATCCCCCTACCTTGTGTTCTTTCACGAGATGATGCAACAGCTTATAATGCTCGCTCCCGCTGCTGTAATAATACGCGTACGAGCGTGACATGATCATCTGGCTGATTCGTTCCTCAAGGGAGAGCCTGCCAAGCGTTTCTTCTACCCACTCCTCTTTTGTTTGAACGATTTCTCCACCCGGCTCCTCTTTAACTGCGGCTGGTTGCGTTGCACATCCGCTAATCAGGGCAAGAAGCAATAACAACGCAACAAAGGATATAGGTAGCAGGTGATGTGTAATAGGTGATTTTTGTTTTATGTTTTCTCGCATGTATAATAAAGAACAAATTTTCTAGTTAATTGATTTCCTTGCAAGCAAAAGCGCTCCATACACAGGTGATAATTTCTGTTTTCGTATAACAACTCCCGGTATCATTTCATGAATTATTTCTCGAACTAACGCTGAATAAAAATTCCGATGTTCCAGCAGGCTGCCAAAACAAACAACCTGAATATTTTCCTTTTGTTGCATTTTTATTCTGACTATCTCAACAGCCTCGGCAAGCGCCAACGCGTGTACCATTAAAATTTCCTTTGCTACAGTATCCCCTTTTGTCGCCTCTTCAATCACTTGCGGGGCAAATGAGGCTATAGGATGATGAGCTGCATAAGAAATTATTTCATCAACAGAGCGTAATTTAAACGATTTCTTCAATCTCGATGTGAGAACCGTCTTCACCATTCTCCCCTCATGACTTTTCAATACCTCACGAATAGCGTCTCGCGCAATCGCATGTCCGCTCCCATCATCTCCTAACGTTTTCCCCCATCCGCCCGCTCGAATAAATTTTTGATTCGCTGTTCGTGCCATTACTATTGAGCCTGTGCCGGAAATGACAGCAATCCCCGCTTCATTGTCCGGGAAAGCTGCTTCAAACGCTATGCGAACATCCGTTTCAAGAATAACTTTCTTAACGAACGAATCGCCTCCCAGGTTTTTAAGAATTTTAAGCAATTGTTGTTTATCCTCCTCACGCCCTGCACCCGCAAGTCCGATAACAATTTTTTTCACCGAGTTGCTTTTGCAACCTACTTTTTGGCAACATTCGTCAACAAGGTTTAACAGAACCTTTGCAGATTGCTCAAAACCAACTGCATTCGGATTGGAAGGGCCTGCCTTCACTTGCGCGACAATAGTAGCATCCAATCGCGCAATTGCTGCAACTGTTTTTGTTCCGCCTCCATCTATACCGATGATATAGCTTTGTTTCATCACTACACTGATTGTAAACTATCCCTCTTGTAAAACAGAATCCCTACCCTGTCAATGTGTTCAATAAACTCATCATGCGATAATTTCGGATAATTAACAATATCAACTTTATAGGGTAGCGTGCTATCTTCGAAATCGGATTTCATGCTAAAGAATTCTCTATCGTTCACGCCTGTGTTCATAATTGCCAAATCAATATCGCTGCCTAACTTAAAAGCCCCTTTTGCCCGGCTTCCAAAAATTCGCACTTCTTTAACGGAGGGATATTTCTTAAAAATATCCGTTAACGTTTTCCTATCCCGTTCCGTTAGCCCGAACCTGTCCCTTTCATTCATTTGTGAACTCACTGTTTTTGAGCCGATAATTCTTTAAAATATGTATGCACATTCCCCAAAGCCGGGAATATATCATCACGTATCTGCTGTTCTGCCTTTTCGGAAAGTTTCCCGCTATAATCATGAGAAAGCTCATTCCTTAACGTCAATGCATCAATTAATACCTGCGGTTCATAAACAATGCCTGCCTTCGCTGCTTCACGTATAGTTTCTTTGGGAATAGGCTTAAATCTCGCCCCGCCTTCATCTAAATAATCTTTTAAAAGATTCCAGCAAAGTTCAATCGTAAATTCAAACCGTTGAACCAAGCCGTTCTTTTCCAGTTCCGTTAAATCTTTTTTCTCAACGGCTTCTTTCAACAGCATGTACGCTTTTTCAAAATTATTGAATCGTTGCTGCCATCGAATATCTTGTGTCTGAGACATAATTGTATCTTATTATTTTATGACATTATAGGGATTTTCTTCCTTGCGGTCAATTTTTAGCATCCCCATATATTCTCTCTGGAGTTGGCACAGTTCCCGGATTTCCGATGCCCTCAGTTCGTCTATCTTCACGTGGAGACTTTGAATCTGCATCTCTGCCTTTTTATTGATTTGATAATCAAGCTCTGCGCTCACTCTATCCTTCGCCGCCTGCCTGTTCTGGCTCATCATAATAACAGGCGCCTGCAATGCTGCAACGCACGAAAGCATCAAATTCAAAAAGGTAAACGGAAACTTATCTATCGGATTCACGATCAAAATAAATGAGTTGAGGATCACCCAGAGAACTAATGACCCTGTAAAAATAATGATAAATTTCCAGCTTCCAATAATTCTGGCAATGACATCGGCTAACCGGTCTCCAACGTTCATACGTTGTTCGATTTCCTCGTTAAGGTTTCTGGTCGTCATCTGTTCCATCTTTTCGTTCGTCGAGCGTAACCGGTCGGCAATCACTTCCATCATCGTTAATGCAACAGAAGGTCGTATCTTTAAAAATGAAATAAAATCATCGTGTGTCATTTCAAATAACACTGTTTTCTTCGTTACCTTTGCCGATGCGCTTCTTGGTGAACTTTTAAATAACGAAAGTTCAC
>SCUC01000395.1 GCA_004322375.1 Bacteroidota bacterium | reverse complement strand
ACCGGTTTTTTAACGTACCTTCAACTCCCGCGAGTGGCAAGCTTTCATAAAATCTTCTGAACGATTTCCGTGTATATTGATCTTTGAGGAGGGACGTAATAGCATCGGGAGAAACTTGATTGTAAAATGAAAGCCCGGAGCCATCTGCCAAAATTAACTGGGCAGTATCAATTCCACAAGAGTGTAAATATGATTTGACTGACTTCAATCCCTTATCCGCAGAACCGGGTTTTCCGAATTTTTCTCTGCCAAGAGTTTTAAGGAGAAGTTCCGCAGCTAAGTTATCACTCGGTTTATTGATTTGATGCAAGACAGAATCAATCGAATGATGAAGTTCTGCTACCTTCTTCCCGCGCTTAACCTTCCCAATGACACTTTTGCCTGATATTTTGATTTTGATCGCAGTGAGTCGTTCTTTCAAAAGATTAAGGAAATACATTTCCGGTTGCCAAACGCTGAGATCAAATTCCTCAGCAGTATCCGATAATGCCATTCTTCCAATGATAGTAAACGTATTTATACGCTTAGGTCTTGTAACATCTACCCGTTCAATCGTTGAATCATCGCTTGTGATACTTTCATTCGTTATAGTATAGAAATTTACAGAAGGAGCCATTTCAACCATCAATCGCTCACCGTTCTTAGCAGCAGGCTTAACATTGAATTTAATACAGTTTGCATTGACAGTGAGGGGGGAGATAAACGCCTCGTAAGCTTCCGGCTCATCATCCCACATCCAGCCTTCTCCCCAATACTCATCATCAAATGAAGAAACATCGCCTACCAAATCGCCGGCTATACCTGTTATTCCTGCCTTAGATAGTTGTAACGCGAGCGAATCGAAATCGGAGGTTTGTATGAGAGGATCTCCAACTCCTTCGATAAATAAATCCCCGTTTACGATGCCTTTTTCAATGGCTGAATTAATAAATACATTGGTTGTAAAATGATAGTCAGAATCGAGGAGGCTAACGGCAGTAGAGGTTGTAAGTAATTTCATATTGGATGCAGGATGAAACAACTTATTGCTGTTTTTTGAATAGAGAACAGTGCCGTTTTCAAGGGACACGATTTTCATCCCGATAAAGCAGGAGTTGTAAGTTGAGTCATGTATCACGCTATCTATGTAGGCTGTAAGAGCGTGAAGCGCAAGATTTGAATTTATTTGATATTGTTGTTGTTGGGCAAAGCCAATAGAGCAATACAAGACAAATAGAATTCCAAGGGTTTTGCTCAGCCTGAAAAAGTAATTGTTCATAACGATGCAGTTTAGTACATTAAACGATACATTTAAGAAAATACATTAAAATACCGTAAAAAAGCAATACCAGAGCAAATTGGTTAAGTATAAAAAATTGGTTAGATTTACAAGTTTGTTTTCGCACACAATCAAATAGGCTATGTTTAAGTTCTTATCAAAGCTTTTTCCCAGTAAATCTGAAAAAGATGTCCAACGGATTGAACCGTTAGTAGATGAAATTAACGAACATTTTGAAAAGCTGAAATCACTCTCCGACGACGAGTTACGGGGAAAAACTATTGAATTCAGGCAGCGTATCAAGGAGGCAATCTCTGAATTTGAAGAGGAAATTGTCGCCTTACGCGAACAATTAAAAACTAATGATAAGCTGACGCTCCAGGAGCGGGAAGAAATTTTTGAACAAATTTCGGAAAACCATAAAAAGCTCGATGAAACGACAAAAGAAACATTAGACGAGCTTTTACCTGAGGCGTATGCTGTTGTAAAAGATGCCTGCCGCCGTTTGGTCGGGAAGACATTCGACCTGTTAGGACATAAAATTGTATGGGACATGGTCCCTTTTGACGTTCAGCTCATGGGTGCAGTTGTTTTGCACGAAGGAAAAATAGCCGAAATGGCGACAGGGGAAGGTAAAACCCTTGTCGCTACCATGCCTCTCTATCTCAATGCGCTGCCGGGTAGGGGAGTACATCTCGTTACGGTAAATGATTACCTTGCGAAACGCGACAGTGAATGGATGGGAAAAATATTTGAGTTTTTGGG
>SCUC01000394.1 GCA_004322375.1 Bacteroidota bacterium | reverse complement strand
CTTCACTTCTCACGAATCCGGCGGACGCTTTGTCAGCTTCTACGGCGATAATCATCCCGATTTTGAGGGGAACGTTGTGAAAGCGATGGCTTCTGCGAAGCAGGGTTTTAAGCGAGTCGTCAAATTGTTTGAGGGTCAGATTGCAACAGCAGGTGAACAACAAAAGAATCTATGGAAATCACTTGTAAAGAAACTTGATAATGACCTTGTGCCTCGCGTTGTACGCGTTGAACGTCTAACTCCAACAATAGTAGAGGCGATTGTTCACGCGCCGCAAGCTGCGCGTCAATTTCATCCTGGACAGTTTTACCGCTTGCAGAATTATGAAACCGATTCTCCGCGTATAGAAAACACCTTGATGATGATGGAAGGAATCGCGTTAACGGGCGCGTGGGTTGATAAAGAAAAAGGACTGCTCTCCATGATTGCGCTTGAAATGGGCGCAAGCTCGCGTATGATAGGAATGTTGAAGCCTAACCAACGTGTAGTAGTGATGGGACCCACAGGCGCCCCAACAGAAGTTCCCGTAAACTCAACGGTGCTGTTGCTTGGCGGAGGATTAGGGAACGCCGTACTCTTTTCCATCGCGAAAGCAGCGAAGGAGAAGAACAATAAGGTTATCTATTTTGCAGGCTATAAGAAAGCAGAGGACATCTTCAAACAGGAGGAAATTGAAGCCGCCACCGATGTGGTTGTATATAGCGTGGACTCCGGGCAGCCTATTGCTGCGCGCCGCCCGCAAGATAAATCGTTTGTTGGCAATATCATTCAAGCAATGATTGCGTACGCTTCAGGGCAATTAGGAGAAATACCGATAACGCTGAACGAGGCATCGCGCGTTATCGCTATCGGTTCCGATAGGATGATGGCGGCGGTAACGGAAGCGCGGCACACCGTTCTGAAACCCTATCTCAACGAATGCCATGAAGGAATCGCCTCCATCAATTCCCCTATGCAGTGCATGATGAAAGCTGTATGCGCGCAATGCTTGCAGCGTCATGTTATTCCCGGTACGAATGAAGAGGTATTCGTCTTCACCTGCTTCAATCAAGATCAAAAAATGGACGAGGTGGACTTCAATAATCTCAACTCCCGCCTCAAGGCAAACAGCCTCTCCGAAAAAATTACGAATAAGTGGATGGATTATTTGCTGGAGAAGCACCGGTTTGAGAGGGTGTAGTTCGGCGTTATGAAATATGAGATGTGGGATATGTGATGTGAGTGTCATTCCCCCGCAAACTAACACGCCCGTCATTGCTAACGGGCGTGTCGTATTCTCCCCTAATCCACCAGCCGGTTATTTGATAAGGAGGAGCTTTTTAACATCTGTGTAGGACAAGATGCCATTTTGTCCTATTGCAGTCAGCTTGTAATAATAAATCCCGCTTGGGAGAGATGAAGCATTAAACTCTTGCATCTTGAATCCCGCATCCTGCATTCCATCAAGCACAATCGCAACTTCTCTTCCTAGTACATCATACACTTTCAAGGTAGCATAACTGGAAACAGGCAACTGGAAACTGAAAACTGTAGTAGGATTGAAGGGGTTGGGGTAGTTCTGCTCTAACTTGAATTGATTTGGGATTGCATTTTTTTCTTCCTTAACTCTTACAGGATAGTTTTCTATGATTGAAGTCCACTTGCTGTAAAATTTATCTTCTGTTTGGAAACGAACGAAGAGCGTGTCATTAGTCCTTGCAGGTATACTGTCCTTGATTGCATAAAAAATGGCGTTGGAATCGTTAGCAACATTAAGATTCATTGTTGCAGGCGTTGTTTGCCCGCTACCCTGTCGTTTGATATAATATTCCGCTTTTGAAATATTGTTAAAGATGAATGTAACAGCCCGTGCCGGACTCCATCTATTAAATGAATCTTTTATTCGAAAGTAGATTTTATCACCCCGTTTTAACAATGGTTTATCAACAGTCATGATGCCATTCCATGTCATATTGAGAGGGGTGCCATTTCCTTTACCGGGATCAGAATTAAAGAAGTACTCTCCATAAGTGAGAGTTGCACCGCTATTGGTAAAATATTCTTTTCTTGTAATACACCGCGGAGCGCTCCATATGCCATTTGTACTCTTGAATCTTACATACAAACGTGAGCCGACTGAATCAGTTAGGTTTACTGATGAAGCTGTTACTTCCCAATAGCCAAAAGATCCCACAAGCGGGGTTCCATTTCCCTCCCCTGGATCCCTGTTCAAAAAATACTCACCTTCATCAATTTTTTGATCTCTTAAAAATTGAGAATATCCAAGAGCTGTACTCATTATAAACAGATAAAATACTGTTCTCAATATTTTCATAAAGACTCATTTAGTAGTTAGCTCTGCCTTTGGCTTGTAAATTTATAGTATTACCGCTTGGAGTGATATGTATTTCAAAAACGGTTGGATAAATTGGACAATCTGGTCCACCAAAGTAGCCCATATCAGATTGAGAACCATCAGGGTCTTGCAATGTCTGATTTCCTTTATCCCAGCAAGGAGAACCTTGTGAAATATGAAAATCAGTAGTTGTGCTAAACACTGGATCTGTTGTTATACAACCCTGATTACCCTGAGTGCAAGTAGCAGAGCCATAATTTGAATACGACAACGAGATTTTAGACCCATAATAATAACAGTTACCGTTACCATCACCGTTAATATCAGTGCTACCATTGAATCTGACAATACAATTTACTACTGTTAGAAATCCTCCTGAGTATCCTATGATGCCAGAACCACCATTGTTCACGATAACACAATTGTAAATTTGCCCTGACCCAGAAGATGTTGCTATACCACTTCCAGTGCATCCGTTTACTACACAATTCTTAATAATACCTCCACTGAGGTTTATGCCAGTACCTGCAAGAGATGAAATCATAAGCCATTGCAATTTTCCGGAGCTCATACTTACTGTCGGACTATAGCTTCCGTTAATAATAGTATTTTCATATCCCGATCCCATAAGCGTTAAATTCTTATTGAGGGTCACCTGTTCAGAATACGTCCCTGGCCAAACTTTCACTGTATCATTTGCTGTAGCCGCTTGTATTGCGGCGTTGATGCTCGTGAATTGACCAGCGCCATTGATATCGACAATTATGGTATTGGAAAAACAAATATTCGTCAAGGCAAGTAAAATAAAAATTATAAAATAAGTTTTCATTATTTTTTCC
>SCUC01000043.1 GCA_004322375.1 Bacteroidota bacterium | reverse complement strand
TGCAGTCATTTTTCCGCGACTGTGAAGCTTCTCAATAGCTTTTGCACCGCCTCCTTGCTTGATGATGGTTTCTTTTTCCCGTAAACCGGTTACAAGCTTCTGATTGAATTCGTGATAGTGCTTGCCGTTATTTTCTATCTTGATATCGCTGCCAATAGATGCCATCTTATTTCGCTTTCGACTTATTTTTTTGCGCCGCTTTCATAAAGATGTTATACCCGAGTTCTTTCATCTCTTGATTGTTCGGGTTCAACGAGAAGGATTGAATGATATACCCTAACGCTACATCATCTTTACCGAGAAGATGAGCTGCTTTTGCAAGATGAAATAGGAGTAAATCCATCCGTAACGCCGGGTCGGACGGATATTGTTGCCGTATTTGGAGAACTTTTCGATAATTTTCCATCGCTTTTTGATAGTCCCCCATCCCAAAATAAATATCACCCAGCTTTGAGCGGTAACGATCAACAGTATCATTTACAAGCGAGATGCTTTTTAAGAGAGCTTGCTCGGAAATAACAAGACGGTTTTTAGTAAAAGAAGAGGTTACAGGTTTTTGATTGAGAAAATAAAGCCACCCGTATTTTTCGTTGGCTCCCGGGTCGTCGGGATTTTTGGCAAGGATTGAAGCTGCTATGGAAAAGCTTTCTTCCTTGCGACCTAATTGGTCTGCTGCATCGGCTAAGAGCTCTAATGCTGTAACGTCTTCGGGATGCTCGTCAACATAATCGCGTAAAAAAGCATATCCCATTGCCATGGACCCCCTGTTACTCAACGTGTGGAGCTTTGCAATATCGAGTCGTTCAGAGTCGCTTAATCCGTGTTGAGCGATGTAGCTTTTCAATAGCACATTGGAGTGGAGGAGCGAGCCTCTCTCGTCAAATCGTGAAAACTCGTTCACACCCGCATTGATAAAAAAGGAACGGGGCGCCCAATATTCAAGATACGGAAGTTTTTCTGTGTTGACATCGCAATAACCTGTATATTCAGCAACTGAGTATTTCGAAACAATTTGGAGTGAAAGCAACGCCGGCAGATTCGTAATGGAGATATTTGCCAGGTCGGAATTCACCCGTGAAAGTTCAAATTTTTTCTTCATCGCTTGGAAATTCGGCTTGATTGGCTCTACCGAACCAATGAGAATAACATCGGTCGAGAAAGACTGCCACACTGTTACATTCGGAAACACTGTTTGAAACGTGTTGAAGACTAACCTGAGCGTTTCATCATCCATTTCGTAGAGATGAAACCACTGTACCATCATTCCATCTTGTCGAAGATGCTGCTTACACAACTCAAAAAATTCTATCGTGTAGAGATTCCCGATGCCTGCAATCCAGGGATTGGATGGTTCGCTTACGATAATATCATAATTGTGCTTTGTTAAATTGAGAAACGCGAGGGCATCTTCAACAAATAATGTTGTGCGCGGGTCTTCTAAAGGATGATGATTCACTTCCCGGAAAAATTGTTCCGCTTCTACAACTTCAGGAGATATTTCTACACAATCAAGATGTTTGACCGGATGCGAAAGAATGCTTCCGACTGTAGCCCCGCTGCCTAACCCGATGACGAGGGCAGATTCCGGCTTCGGGTGAAGCATACTCGGAAATTGAGCAAGGAGAACTTGCGTCGGCATATCGCCTTTTGAGGAAGCGTCGGCTTTGCCGTTGATGAGCAGCACTTTTTGTTTCCAGTACGCCTGCGATTGACTTACCACAACGGCAACGGAAGCCGTTGTTCCTTCCTTGTAGTAGAGAATTTCCGGCGGAATAGAGCGTCTTAAGAATTCGTCGTACGATTGAGGGGGAGGAGAATTATCGTTGATGTTCCGAAACACGCCGGAAAGCGTAATGACATGGCTCCAATCTGGCGAGATAATAAAATATCCCACAACTGCTAGAGTAATGAAGCCGAGCGAAAGATATTTCTTCATTGTTGCGTACAGCGTATCGCTCATAAGCACTACAATGCCAAGTAACAAATTCAACACCAGAGCTAGCTCTATCGTATGCCTGATGCCGATCAGAGGAATAAACATTAAGCCGGCTCCAAGTGAACCGACAACAGTGCCAAGGGTGTTTACTGAAAAAATGTTCCCAACGGATTTCCCGAGAAATGAAAGGTTGTTTGCGGCAATCCTGCTTGCCACAGGAAGACTCATACCGAGAAAAATTGTCGGCACAATCATGATCGCTACGGTGAACAACAACTGGATCGCGAGAAAGAGCGGGTATGTTGTGCCTGAACGGGTAAGGATGTGTGAAGTATGCCAGAACGCGTAGGGCAAATACCCGTAGAGGGGGAGCGTAGCAAGTAATGAAACAACAACCCCGAATTGGCAGATGGCAAGAAATCCGAACATATTCTTTAGCGTATCTATACGTTTCGAGACGAGCCAGCTTCCAATCGTTATGCCGGAAATAAAGGTGACTAACATGATTGAGAATGAATACGTCGAAGAACCGAGTACGGGAATGAGAAGCCGTACCCAGCCGACTTCATACATCATAGAACATAACCCCGATATGCCGGCAACGACAAAGGCGATTGTAATTTCTTTTCTCGAAAATTGTTTGGGTGATTTACCCTCGACCGCCTCCTCAACTATTTCGTGATGTTCGGTTTTAATCTTTGTAAGCAACAACGCCACAATGCCGATTGTAATGTTGAGAGTCGCGGCGAGATAAATCGTTGGGTCGAGCCCTAAGATACGAACGAAGAAAAAACCACCAAGGAAGGAACCGACTACCGCGCCAAAGCTATTCAAAAAATAGAGGATTGCTATATTTTTTCCTGATTCTTCTATACGTTCAGAAATATGACGAACGAGAACAGGGAGCGTTCCGCCCATAAGGATGGTGGGAGGGAGCAGCGTGATGACGCTTGTTATCAGCTTTAACGCCAGAACGGAAGTGCCGTCGCTCGGAAGATCGAGCGAAAGAACAACGTTGATAAAGGTGCTTTTTAAGAACTCAAAAAAGAACGGGTATAATAAACAATACACACCGATCAGAATTTCAAGGATTGCATAGATGATGAGTGGTTTTTCGACATAATCTGCCCTGTTTCCCCAGAGAGTTGCCCCGATTGCCAGTCCCACCATGAAGGACGCCAGCACAATGGATTGCGCATAGGTCGTGTTTCCTAAAAACAGGGAGAGGTATTTAAACCAGACTATTTCATAAACTAATCCTATCGCTCCGGAAGTAATGAATAACAGAGCAATAATGCTATACAGCGTTTCTTTTTTCATGATAGATTTGACAATGATTATTTCAGCAGCTCTTTGGCAATGACCATCTTCTGAACTTCGGAGGTTCCTTCGCCAATAGTGCAAAGTTTAACGTCGCGATAAAATTTTTCAACGGGGAAATCCTTAATAAAACCATAGCCGCCATGTATTTGTATTGCCTCGCTTGTTGCCTGCGCTGCTACTTCGCTAGCGTAATACTTCGCCATCGCCGAGAGTTTTGTGACAGTTTCTCCATTGTTTTTCTTATGTGCGGCATGATAGGTCATCAGGCGGGCGGCTTCAATTTGGGTAGCCATATCGGCGAGCTTCCATTGAATTGCCTGAAACGTTCCTATTTTCTGTCCGAACTGCACACGCTCATTTGCGTATTTGAGGCTGGCATCGAGGGAACCTTGCGCAATGCCAAGAGCAAGTGAAGCGATGCTGATTCGCCCGCCATCGAGAACGATCATTGCTTGCTTGAACCCTTCTCCTTCCACTCCAAGAAGATGTTCTTTCGGAACTTGCACGTTATCAAACGCTATGGCGGAGGTATCGCTTGCGCGCATTCCGAGCTTGTTTTCTTTTTTGCTCACGATGAAACCGGGAGAATCATTGTCAACAATAAAGGTGGAAACTCCTTTTCTTCCTTTTGATTTATCGGTGATTGCCATGACGACAGTAACTTTTCCAACCGAGCCGTGAGTAATGAAATTTTTACTTCCGTTGAGAATGTAATTATTGCCATCGCGTACTGCCGTGGTGAGCATCGAGCCGGAATCGCTGCCGGAGGTCGGCTCGGTTAATGCCCATGCGCCCATAATGGTTCCCGATGCTAGAAGGGGAAGATATTTTTTCTTTTGGTCTTCGTTTCCAAATGTAAAGATATGATTTGTGCAAAGACTGTTGTGCGCTGCAACTCCTAAGCCTACGGAAGGATCAACTTTTGAGAGTTCCTCTAAAATGGTAACATATTCAAGGTAGCCGAATCCAGCCCCTTGATATTCTTCAGGAAAAATGACTCCAAGGAATCCCATTTCACCTAATTTATTCATTATTTCATACGGAAATTCCTGAGATTCATCATATTTCATGATGACAGGTTTCATTTCCCGGTTAGCAAAATCTCTCGCGAGATCGCCCACCATTTTCATTGATTCTGTAAATTGAAAATACGGTTGTGATTGTGATGACATAAGAGCTTTCTGTTTTCGTAGATGTATAAAAAAAGACATACAATGTAACTTGATTTTCGGGGATTTGCAATTAAGAATGAGGTGGACGTGATTTCGGTTGCTCAAAGCAGAGCAGAGATTTGCCTCAGGCGAACAGTTTACTGTTTGCAGTTTCTGGTGACTAAGTTACGTCTTCCTATCGCATTTGAAGTACTCAATATAAATTTTTATTATGTTGTATGGGTGAACTAGTGAATAAAATCATCAGAGAATTGAGGTCGCGGAAGCACAATATCCGTTTTCGGGATATTGAGAAAATGCTTCTGGCATACGGTTTTGAAGAACGTCATTCAAAACGAGGAACAAGTCACCGGGTGTTCAGTCATCCGAAATTAACATGGAATATTACTTTAGGGTGGTTCCCAAAACTCAGTTAGACTGTCATTCCGAAGGAGCGAAGCGACTGAGGAATCTCAATACTTGAGGAATTTAAACCCCTTTGAGCGTTGATCCGCCCCAGCGGACTCACCCCGGTGAAGCAGGGGTTCGGAATGACAAACCCCGCTAGTTTTTGGAACCACCCATTAGTTACTTATGGAAAAAATGACTTTCTGCCATCATATCAGATTCAAGATGTTATAAAGGCATTACAAGAATTAGAGGAACAAGTATCATGAAAAAAAATCTTCGTTATTATCTTTCATTAAATTATCCCATTCATGTTGAACGAATGAAGGATGGAATGTATTGCGCTTCGATTTCTCTGGTTAGGGGATGTAAAGGGTATGCTACTGATATTGCTCAGGCAGTAGAGGAATTGCAAGGAGTGAAAGAATCGTTGTTTGAACTTATGATGGAACAAGGAAAGACAATTCCCGAACCGACCGTTCACCTGGAAATTCCGGTAAGAGAATTTGAACGATTGCCTTCTCGAAAACGATTAGGGCGATTTGTAAAAACAGCTGTTTGAGGATTAACGATAAGAACATGTTCCTCTTATCGTCTTCGAAGTTGAATTTTGAGATTTGTTAAGCAACGGTAAGAATTGATTATGTATATTAGATAATCTTCGCGGACGATTGTAGGTTACAATAACGTCTCAACCACATCATACGGTGTTTTTTGTTTTTCTGTTACTTTCGTGATTTCGGAAAGAAGTTTTTGCTCCCGTTCGTCATTCCAAAACTCGACGCGAAGCCTGTCGTTTACTAATTCGCGGACACGCTCGATAGCGCGTTCTGTTCGTTTGGATTGAAGTAGGTTATGGGTGAGAAGATGCTCTTTGTGCTTTTCAATTTGCGCTGCAATTTCTTCTATGCCTTTCCCTTCGTTTGCAAAAGATTTTAAAACATCGGGATTCCAACCATCGGAACCATGCTTAAATTGCAACACCATTTTTATTGACATTACCGCTTGATCTGCGCCGGGGCGGTCGGCTTTATTCACAACGAAGAAGTCTGCAATTTCCATCAAGCCTGCCTTCATCGCCTGTATGGAATCTCCCGATTCCGGCACGAGAACAACGATTGTCGTATCCGCAGCGCGGACTATATCTAATTCCGATTGCCCGACGCCCACGGTTTCAAACACCACAATATCACACCCTGAAGCATCAAGCACGTCTGCTGCTTCTTTTGTTTTTTTGCTCAACCCGCCGAGGCTTCCCCTCGACGCCATGCTGCGAATAAAAACGCCATCATCCATCTCCACATCGGTCATGCGAACTCTATCGCCGAGCAACGCTCCTCCGGTAAAAGGGCTTGTGGGGTCAACGGCAATGATGCCAACGCGTTTCTGTTGAGAGCGATAAAGTTTTGCCAGCTTATTTGTAATTGTGCTTTTTCCAGCGCCTGGAGGTCCGGTAATGCCTACTCGATATGCTTTACCGGTGTGCGCGTAGAGCAGGCGAAGCAGCTCTGTTGCATTGGTATGCTCGTTTTCAACTAAGGAGATTCCACGCGCAACGGCGTTTCTCTCGCCACGTAATATTCGTTCAACGACTTGTTCTAACCTTCGCATGTTACGCGCCGGGATGTGCTTTGAAGTAATTCAGCGTAGCATCAAGCCCAGCTCCAAGCGTAACGGAAGGTTGCCATGCGAGCGCAGTTTTAATCTTATCAAAGGAAAGCACGCTTCGTCTCTGCTCTCCTTCTTTTGCGGGCGCATACATTTTCCCGCAATGTGTTCCTAAGAGTAATTCCATTGTCGAATAGATTTTATTAACGGTGGTTTCAATACCTGTTCCTATATTATATGTGGCTGTGTCTCCTTGTGTCAGAGCAATCAGATTTGCGGCAACGACGTCTTGCACAAAGACAAAATCGCGTGTTTGCTCTCCATCTCCATTGATGGTAACTGTTTCGCCCGAGAGCATTTTCCTGGCGAAGATTGCAACCACACCGGCTTCGCCATGAGGGTTCTGCCGGGGACCATAGACGTTTGCATAACGTAAAATTGTTGGGTGTATTCCCCAAACCTGATCATAGTAAAATAAATATTTTTCTACCGCCAGCTTTGTAATCCCGTAGGGAGAAAGCGGTCGCTGGGGGTGGAGCTCATCTGCAGGGAAGTAGTCCTGCTCGCCGTAGATAGCTCCGCCTGTGGACGCAAAGATGAAATTTTTAACGCCGCAACGTTTACAATTTTCAAGCAAGTTTAACGTGCCGAGGATGTTGACGGAGGAATCGAAAATCGGGTCAATAACGGATTTCCGCACGTCCATTTGCGCTGCATGATGGTTGACGACGTCGAAATTCCCTTCATCGAAAATTTTATCAATGGCAAACTCGCGAATGTCCATCTGGTAAAAACGGGCATTCGTGTTCAAGTTTCCGACCGAGCCTGTCGAAAGATTATCAATGATTGTTACAGTATGTCCGGCGTTTAAGTAAGCATCGGCAATATGAGAACCGATAAAGCCGGCTCCACCGGTGAGGAGTATGTTCATGGAATTACTTTTTCCTGTATAATGATGACCACTGGGTTCTTTTGTTGGGTAATTCTTCTTGTATGAATGAAGTAAAACTGATCACATTCGATTTTTGTGGAAAACGGCTAGTTTTGATCTCGTCACGTACTACAAGATATACATTTTGAGAGTTTAGCTTATCAACCTTTTGGCTTGTAATATCTCTTTTCGATTCCTCGATAGTTTCGGTGACAAGAAGATATATTGTTATACCCCCAGTGATCTTGAGTTCTTCAAATATCTGTTTATATCTTTCCCGAAGTGTCCGTTTCATAGAGACTATGACGCACTTTCGTTTATCCTTATCCCATATTTCTTTACTCGGAAAAAGAAAATCAACAGTTCCGTTAAGGATTTGTTGTTCTTGAAACTCCCCTTTATATCCAGCAAGCTCTAAAAGTTTTTTTAAGTGATATTGTGAACTCCCACCTGCTCTACTCATTCGTCCTTGAGAGAAACTTTGTTCAACCAGTTTATAAAACGGCCTCAACTGGGAGCCGATTTGAGATAATTTCTTAATATTTGATAATAATTTATTGTCGAAAATAGATATCGTCTTTTCAATTAATCCATAGACATAGGGATATTGTTCTTTGATATCCGGTTTAAGGGATAATTCAATTACTCCTTTACTAATACATTCACTCTCATACGCTAAATAAATTTGATATTCTTTATCTACTAATTCAGTTAAATAATTATTAAAATTTTTAATAATTATCTTTGACGTAAGATTATCTTTAGAGAAAGAAACATTTGTCCACGTTTCTTCCGCAAGATGCTCTCCCGATGGGATATACAGGTTTTTCACAGTCTGCACTAAAC
>SCUC01000393.1 GCA_004322375.1 Bacteroidota bacterium | reverse complement strand
GTGACGAATCCTGAAAGCCGGGAGCGTTGGCAACGTGCGAGAGGAAAAGGCGGGTTTCGTCGCCTCAGCTGGAATGTCGCGCTTGAAATCATGGCGGCGGCAAATATCCATACTATTAAAACGCATGGTCCTGACCGTATAGCAGGATTTTCTCCCATTCCCGCGATGTCTATGGTAAGCTACGCTGCCGGAGCGCGGTTAATGCAATTGATTGGCGGAATCTCTCTTTCGTTTTACGATTGGTATTGCGATTTGCCTTCTGCATCTCCTGAAACATGGGGCGAGCAGACGGACGTCAATGAATCGGCTGATTGGTATAACGCGAAGCTCCTTGCCGTGATGGGTTCCAACCTGAACATGACCCGCACTCCCGACGTGCATTTCGCCGCGGAGGCGCGTCATAACGGAACGAAAATGTACGTGTTCGCTCCTGATTTCAATCAAGTTGCAAAATATGCAGACCATTGGATTGCCGTAAATGCGGGACAGGATGGAGCATGGTGGATGGCAGTCAACCATGTGCTGTTAAAAGAGTTTCATGTCGAGAAAAAGGTACCCTACTTTCTTGAGTATGCTAAAAAATATACTGACGGTCCATTCCTTGTGGAGCTTCATGAAGATGGGGAAGTATTTGAGGCAGGGCAGCTTCTTCGTTCCAACAGAATTGAAAAATATTCATCTGTCGAGAATGGAGATTGGAAATTTTTGATGTGGGATGAGGCAACATCGCAGCCGAAAATGCCTATGGGGAGCGTTGGTCATAGGTGGGGGAAAGAAAAAGGAAAATGGAATCTTGTTCTGGAAGACGGAGTTGACGGTAGTAAAATTAGTCCGGCGCTTTCATTTATCGAGTCATCGGATCAAATAGTAAAAGTTCGGTTTGATGATTTTGGAGAAGGTCGAAGTCTTGTAAAAGAAGTTCCCGCGAAATATATCACAACGTCAGACGGTAAGAAGGCAATCGTTACAACCGTGTACGATTTGCTGATGGCGCAATATGGAGTTTCCCGCGGGCTCAAGGGCGATTACCCGGATAATTATGATGACGATAGATTTCAATTCACTCCCGCATGGTCTGAAAAATATACAGGCATCGGACGAAAAGACTTGCTTCAATTCGCACGGGAATGGGGGAGAACGGCAGAACATACTAACGGAAAATGCACAATCATTATCGGCGCGGGAATCAATCACTGGTATCATGCGAACTTGATGTACCGCGCAGGCATTCATGCGCTAATGTTTTGCGGGTGTGTCGGCGTCAATGGCGGCGGACTTGCGCATTACGTGGGACAGGAAAAATTAGCGCCCGGTGAGCCGTGGGGAGCGATAGCATTTGCGAAAGATTGGTATCCTGCTTCACGTCAGCAGAATGCTCCAAGCTGGCATTATGTAAACACCGACCAGTGGCGTTACGAAAAAAACTTTACAGATTATCATACTGTGCCTGAGAAGCAGCCGGAAGGTTCGTTAGCTCAGGGTCATACAATGGATGTGCAGGTCAAGGCTGTCCGAAACGGCTGGCTTCCGTTCTATCCTCAGTTCAACCAGAACACGATAGACCTTGTCAAGGAAGCGGAGGCAAACGGCGCAACGTCGCAGGAAGAAATTATCAATTATACGGTAAAGAAGCTGAAAGAGAGGAAGCTCAAGTTTTCCGTGGAAGATCCGGATGCCGCGGAAAATTGGCCCCGTGTTTGGTATATCTGGAGAGGGAATGCATTAATGTCGAGCGCAAAAGGGCATGAATATTTCTTAAAGCATTATCTCGGAACGCATACAAACACCATCTCGGAAGATATGGCAAAAGAGCATGTCGAAGAAGTCGTTTGGCATGAGCATGCGCCGCAGGGGAAAATGGACCTCGTAGTTGATTTAAATTTCAGAATGGACACTTCGGCGCTTTATTCCGATATCGTGCTTCCGGCTGCGACATGGTACGAGAAAGCGGACTTAAATTCTACCGACATGCACTCGTTTATACATCCGCTTTCCGCCGCAGTGCCGCCTTGCTGGGAATCAAAAAGCGATTGGGATATTTTTAAGGCGATTGCAAAGAAATTTTCCGAGCTTGCTAAAAAACATTTTCCTGAACCTGTAAAAGATATTGTCGCACTGCCGCTTGCACATGATTCATCGGCGGAAATAGCACAGACTTCAATCAAGAATTGGATCACGGGCGAAACAGAAGCCATTCCCGGAAAAACAATGCCCGGATTTTCCATCATGACGAGAGATTATAAAAACACCTATAATCAATATGTCTCATTTGGAACTAAAGCAAGAGAGAACGGTTTGGGAGCGCACGGCACAAAATACGCCATTGATGATTTTTATGATCAAATGCTCATTACCCATCCTACAGTTGAATTTGATGGAAAAAAATATCCTTCCCTGAAAGAAGATGTTCACGTTTGCGATACGATTCTTTTCCTCGCGACTGTGACGAATGGCGAGCTGGCATATCGTTCCTACAAAAATATGGAAGAAAAAGTCGGTTTGCCGTTAGCACATTTAGCGGAAAAGAACCGGGGCAAAAGAATAGATTACAAAGACTTGCAGGCGAAGCCGACGCGCTTGCTCAACAGCCCGATGTGGTCAGGGTTAACGGAAGACGGAAGAGCCTATTCTCCATTTACCTACAATATCGAGGCGCTGGTTCCGTTTAGAACGCTGACCGGCAGGCAGCATTTTTATCTCGACCATCCCGGGTATATCCAGTTTGGCGAGCATTTGCCTACCTATAAACCGAAACCTCTGCCCACGCACTATGCGGATTTACGATTCAGCAAAGAGGTAGGGAAAACGATGATGCTCAATTATCTCACTCCTCACGGGAAATGGCACATTCATTCAACCTACGGAGATAACCAACGGATGACAACGCTTTCGCGCGGAGTAGAGCCGTTCTGGATGAATGACAAGGATGCAGAACAGCTTGGTATTTTTGATAATGATTGGGTTGAGGTTCATAACGATCATGGCGTGGTGGTAACGAGAGCGGCGGTAAGCGCGCGAATTCCCCGCGGTATCTGCATCATTTATCATTCGCCGGAGAGAACGTATTCAGTTCCTAAATCGCCGCTACGAAACAATCGTCGCGCAGGAGGTCATAACAGCCTCACGCGCACCCGCCTGAAACCAAATCTTATGATTGGCGGGTATGGGCAATTCACGTTCCACTTCAATTATTGGGGTCCTATCGGGTGTAACCGCGATACGCACGTGTTAGTCCGGAAGTGTCCTGAGTTAGTATGGTAAGAATAAACATAGTAGGTAAGGTATCAGCATGAATGTACGGTCACAAATCGCGATGGTGTTTCACCTCGATAAATGTATCGGGTGTCATACGTGCAGCATCGCGTGCAAGAATATCTGGACAGATCGCCGCGGCACGGAATATATGTGGTGGAATAATGTCGAGACGAAACCGGGAACCGGTTTCCCTACCCAGTGGGAAAATCAAGAGAAATACAGAGGCGGGTGGAAGGTTGAGGACGAGAAATTAAAATTACGCTCGACCAGCAAGGCAAGAATTGTTACTGAAATATTTCATAATCCTTCCCAGCCGAGCATGGATGATTATTACGAGCCGTGGACCTACAAGTACGACGAGCTGTTCAACGCACCCGAAGGACCGGATCAACCGACAGCGCGTCCTGTTTCCATGGTGACAGGTGAATACATCAACGTTGAAGCGGGACCGAACTGGGATGATGATTTAGGCGGGTCACCTGTATATGCTGAGAATGACCCCAATCTCAAAGGGCTTTCGGAAGAACAGAAACAACAGCTATTTGCCATTGAACGTTTAGTGATGTTTTATTTTCCACGCATTTGCAACCACTGTCTCAACCCGAGCTGTGTTGCTGCATGTCCTTCAGGGGCTTTATACAAACGTGGAGAAGACGGAATTGTTCTTATAGACCAAAAACGATGCCGCGGATGGCGCGCTTGCATTGCCGCCTGTCCCTATAAAAAGACGTTTTACAATTGGTCAACGGGGAAATCGGAAAAATGTATTTTGTGCTATCCGCGCTTAGAGACTGGTCAGGCTCCTGCCTGTTTTCATTCCTGCGTAGGCAGAATCAGGTACCTTGGCGTTCTTCTGTATGATGCCGACCGGCTTGAGGAAGTTGCAAAATTACCCGATGACCAGTTGATAGATGGACAACGGTCGTTAGTGCTGAATCCCATTGACCCGGCTGTGATAGAAGCGGCGCTGCAAAATGGCATTCACGAATCGGTTGTGGAATCCGCTCAAAAATCTCCTGTGTATAAATTCGTGAAAGAATGGAAAATCGCGTTGCCGCCGCATATCGAGTATCGCACCCTGCCGATGTTGTTTTACGTTCCGCCGATGTCGCCCGTGATGGCGAGCCGGAACGACGATACGATACAAAGCGTTTCGGATGAATTTTTCCACGATATAGAAGATGCGCGCGTGCCGCTTCAATTTCTTGCCAATCTTTTTGGAGCGGGGCATCAGGCAAAAATTATCTATGCTTTGAAGAAGCAAAAAGCGATACGGGCATACCGTAGAGCGGTAACAGTAGGGGACATTGATAAGAACAGCGCAGAGAAAATATTACGTGAAGCGGATTGCACTCCTGATGAAGCAGACGCTATCTATAAGCTCACTTCGCTCTGCACGTTTGAAGACCGGTTTGTCATTCCTCCAATGCACAGGGAAGAAGCTATCGAAATGATGAAAGACCCGCAATACCATAAGTCTTCCGTCGGATTCGGTTTTGTGGAAGGACCGCAGAGAGGATTATGATGGAAGAGCCACGATACTATACCATGTTTTCTAAGCTGTTTGCCTATCCTGAGGAAGGGTATCGAGAGGCGATGCGCGAAGCCGGTAACGCGTTAACGGTTCCTGATTGCGGTTTGGTTCAATCGAAAGAGCAGCTTGATGCTTTTCTGCAAAAAACAAATGAGCTTACTCTTGATGATTTCGAAGAGCTTTATACAAGAACATTCGATATTAACCCGGTTGCCAATCTCGAAATCGGCTGGCATCTCTGGGGTGAAGCGTATGAACGGGGAGCATTTCTCGTGAATATGAGAACGCTCTTGAAACAACATGGCATCACCGAATCAAGCGAGCTGCCAGACCATCTCACGCACGTGTTAGCGGCGCTCGGAAAGATGGAGCGGAACGAAGCGCAAGAGTTTACTGCAACGTTTCTCAAGAAAGCGCTTGATAAAATAGTAGAGGGATTTAAGGAGAAAGAAAATCCGTACGAGCATCTTCTCCTCGCGCTTCAGCAAATTGTTATGTATCACCATCAACAAGGAGAGAACGCGCATGGCTAATTCCAATCCGTTTTTTCTCGACCAGGTATTATTCATCGTATTGCCGTACGTGTCGTTTGCGTTGTTTCTCTTGATTTCCATCAGGAGATATATTAGAGAGACGTTCACGTTTTCCAGCTTATCTTCACAATTTTTAGAGAACAAGCATCATTTTTGGGGATTGATTCCTTTCCATTACGGCATCATCACGATTTTGACAGGGCATCTTATCGGTTTTCTCATTCCCCGCGAAGTGTTGTTGTGGAATAGCATTCCGTTCCGGTTGTATGTTTTGGAACTCACCGCATTTGTCGCTGCGGTGCTTACGCTAACAGGGCTAATCAGCATTATTATTAGAAGGATTTCTGTTCCAAAGATGAAGATGGTTACCAGCGTCGCCGACTGGATACTGTTCGGCATCTTCATTTTCCAGATTGTAACAGGAATCTATATGGCTATCTTCCATAGTTGGGGTTCATCGTGGTTTGCGGTAACGGCTGTGCCGTATTTGGTCTCCTTGTTCACGTTGAGTCCCGACATCACATTTATTACGGCGATGCCCTGGATGGTAAAGTTCCACATTATTAGCGCGTATCTTATTATCGCATTTTTTCCCTTCACGCGGCTTGTTCATGCTCTTGTCATTCCCAATCCTTATCTCTGGCGCAAGCCCCAGGTGGTTCGCTGGTACGGTAAGTGGAAAAGCGTTCGTCATGTGTAACAGGATGGCAAGGAGAGAGCAATGACCGAGCGGCGTAAAGCGGTTCAAGTGTTAACACTAAACACGATTGCCTTCACTGTGTGTTTTGCAGTCTGGACGATGAATGGCGTTTTGGTAACATATCTTGTTGAGCAAGGAATTTTTTCATGGGATAAAGCCCAGATAGGCTGGCTTATCGGAATCCCTGTTCTTACAGGCTCGATATTACGATTGCCCATCGGCGTGCTAACGGATAAATATGGCGGGAGAATCGTGTATGGAATCTTGATGCTTGTCGCGGCGATTCCGACATATCTTCTTGGGTATGCAACAACATACGAGCAATTTATGTTATGCAGCTTAGGATTTGGAATTTCAGGCGCGGCGTTTGCGGTGGGGATTGCTTACTCTTCCATTTGGTTTAAGAAAGAAAACCAGGGGACTGCGCTCGGGATTTTCGGAATGGGTAACGCCGGCTCTGCAATAACCAGCTTGGGAATGCCTTATCTCTTAAAGACTTTGACCGATGGCAATCAGAATCTTGACTATTGGAGAATGATGCCGAAAATTTACGCGCTCGCGTTGCTCATCATGGCGATTCTTTTCTTTTTCTTCAGCTACACGAAAAAGATAGAGCACGGACAGGCGATGACGCTCAGACAACGGTTGGCTCCGTTGAAGTATGCAAGGGTATGGCGATTCGGGCTGTATTATTTTATCGTGTTCGGCGGATTTGTCGCGCTGGCGCAATGGCTTATCCCGTATTATGTTAATGCCTATTCCATGAGCATTGCCACAGCAGGCTTGATGGCTTCCATTTTTAGCCTGCCATCCGGAGTGATACGGGCGTTAGGTGGTTGGCTTTCCGATAAGTATGGAGCCAGAGCGATTATGTATTGGGTTTTCGGTTCGTGCTTGGTCTGTTTTGTTTTTCTCTTTGTTCCCAAGATGGATATAGAATCGCCGGGGCAAGGTGTTATGGCTGACAAGGGTGGTATTGTAACAGAGGTCAATGCAACTACAATCGTCGCCGGCGGCAAAGAATACAAGCTGCTTTCAAAACCTGCCGACGCACGTGAAGAAATGCAAGAAGGGAGCTTAGTGCTGCCGACATTTACTTTCTGGCAGGAACCTGCTGTCAAAGTTGGAGATGAAGTTGTAAAAAAACAATTGCTGGCGAAAGGCACCACTCATATCTATTTTCAAGCGAACGTCTGGATTTTTACAATTCTTGTTTTTATCGTCGGCATCATGATGGGGATTGGGAAAGCCGCTGTATATAAATTTATCCCTGAATATTATCCCCAGGACGTAGGTGTTGTGGGAGGAATCGTCGGAGTGATTGGAGGTCTCGGCGGATTTGTGGGTCCGATTATTTTCGGGTATTTGCTTAAAGCTACAGGCATCTGGACAACCGCCTGGATGTTCTTTTTCATCGTTACGTTGATATGCCATGTGTGGATGTATATGACTGTACGGAAACTGATGAGAGAACGAGTTCCGACACTCTCTCGCCAGCTTGAGGATACAGCCTCTCTTTCACCAATGGAAATCCCGGTTCATGTCAATACCGCAGTTGGGGAGAGTCGCGGCTTCACAACAAAGAAAACTATCATTCCAGCCAATATCGGTTAAAGCAAGAGCAGGATAGAGTATGAGTTTGTCTTCTTCATGGTTGGAACACTGGGATCCTGAGAACGAGCAGTTCTGGCAGGAACGGGGTAAGAACGTCGCGTGGCGCACGTTATGGATTACCACCGTCAGCCTTACCTTTTCGTTCGCGACCTGGTTTATGATGAGCGCGATAGTCGTGAAATTGCCTGGGATAGGGTTTCAGTTTGACACGAAACAGCTTTTCTGGCTTGCCGCGATGCCGGGACTTGCAGGAGGGACATTGCGCATTATTCATACATTTTTAATTCCGATTTTTGGAACAAGAAACGTTATTACGCTTTCAACGTTTATCAAGATTCTTCCCTGTCTCGGTATCGGATTTGCGGTGATGGATACGGATACGCCGTTTTGGGTATTTATGGTGTTAGCGTTTACCGCCGGATTGGGAGGAGGAGATTTCTCCTCCTTTATGCCAAGCACGAATTTATTTTTTCCGAAGAGGCTGAAAGGAACAGCGTTAGGAATTCAAGCAGGATTGGGAAATCTGGGCGTGAGCATAGCGCAATTTATTACTCCATTGATTCTCGGAGTTGCATTGTACGGGGCATCGGAAACGTTTACGACGATACATCCGCAAACAAAAACAATTGTGGGAACATCACAAATTTATCTTCAAAGCGCGGCGTTGTGGTACGTTCCCTTCCTGATTCTCATGACGATTGTCAGCTGGCTCTTTCTCAAAAGTATTCCTGTAAAAGCCACGTTCAAAGAGCAGCTAGATATTTTTAAAGATAAGCATACTTGGTTCTGCACGATTACGTATGTCATGACGTTCGGAACATTTGCAGGACTTTCTGCCGTGTTTCCCATGATGATAAAGAGCTTATATGGAAATTTTCCGAACGCGCCGGATCCTCTCCAATATGCTTTTTATGGTCCACTCATCGGCTCGGTAAGCAGAATTATTTTTGGTTTCGTTTCCGATAAAACAGGCGGAGCGATATTAACGACAAGTTCCGGCATCGGGTTGCTGGTCGGAGCAGTGTTGATGATTTCTTTAGGATTGGTGGCGCCCGCATCGTTGGATGCTTTCCCGATGTTTGTTACCGTGATGCTGGCAATGTTTTTCTTTACAGGTATCGGTAATGCGGCAACGTTCAGGCAATACCCGATTATCTTTGCTCATAACCCGCGCCAGGGAGCGGGCGTTATCGGATGGACCGCCGCTGTTGCCGCGTACGGTCCATTTTTATTCTCATCAATCATAGGAGCGGTTATCGGCGCGACGGGCAACGCCAATAATTTTTATGCAGGATTGATAGTGTTTTTTCTGGTTGCCACATTTATCAATTGGTGGTACTACAACCGGAAGGGATGCGAGAAGCCCAGTTAGGTGATAAACGGATGAAGAGTCGGCTTTTAACAATATTTCTTTCTTGCGCCATAGTTCTAACGGCAGCAAATTTATTCTCTTCAGTGACGCGGAATTTCGCTCTTCCCGGAAACGATACGGGATATGAACCCCTGCAGCCAATTGCCTATTCCCATCGTCTCCATGCCGGAGAGCTTGGTATTGCCTGTTTGCATTGCCACTCGTCTGCTGAACAGGGAAAACATGCCGGCATTCCATCGGCGAATGTGTGCATGAATTGCCACCGGTTTGTTTCCGCTCCATGGGTTGACGTAAAAGCGGAAAATGATGCAGCAGATAAAGAACAACGAAAGCCGAGACTGCTCGTTGCTTCCGAAATTAAGAAAATTTATAATGCCATGGGAGTAACCGATGAGGCAAAGCCCGATTCTACAAAAAAGAAAGCGCCGATAGTCTGGAAAAAAATTCACAATGTCCCGGACTTTGTCTATTTCAATCATAGCGTACATGTAGCAACGGGTGTAGAATGTCAAACCTGTCACGGCGCAGTTGAAACTATGGAACGAGTCCGCCAGGTCAATGACCTTTCCATGGGGTGGTGCGTTAATTGCCATAGAGATGCAAATGCAAATGGAATTAATGGAAAGCAGGTTCATGCTTCAACAGATTGTACTGCGTGTCATTTTTAAGATGGTCGTGAAACAAAATTTCTAAGAAACAATAGAATGTCGGCATTAGATACAAAAAAATCGTTATCGGGAAATGAACCTGAGCTTCCTGTTCAGCAAGGAATAGGAAGGCGGGATTTTCTTAGGCTCGCAGGATTTACATTCGGGGTCGCGGCAATTACCGGATGCCAACCGGCGAAAGTCGAAAAGGCGATTCCGTTTCTCATCAAGCCGGAGGAGGTTACGCCCGGAGTAGCATCATGGTATGCCACAACGTGCGGAGGATGCAGCGCCGGATGCGGAGTGATGGCAAAGAACCGCGATGGGCGTCCGATAAAGCTGGAAGGAAATCCTCAGCATCCTGTATCGGAAGGCGGCTTGTGTCCGGTAGGACAGGCGCACTTGCTGGAATTATACGATTCGCAGCGATTGATGTACCCGACAAGAAACGGAGCGCAGGTTGAATGGGATGCTCTTGACCGGGAAATAAGCTCACGCCTTCAATCCATAAGGAATGAAGGTGGAAAGGTTCGCTTGTTGACAGGCACGATAACGAGCCCCACGTTACAATCGTTAATACAGAAACTTCTCTCCGGCTATAGCGACGCAAAGCATATTCAGTATGAAGCGTTATCCTGTTCTTCAATAATAGACGCGCATTCTCTCACGCATGGAGTTCGCGTTCTTCCACGCTACAAATTCCAGGAGGCGGAAGTCATCGTCAGCTTTGACGCCGATTTTTTAGGAACATGGATTTCTCCCGTTGAGTTTACGAGCGCCTATAGAAAAGGAAGAATTCTCGATGGCGGTAAATCTAAATTTTTAAAACATATACAGGTTGAAGCGAGAATGTCTCTTACCGGTTCCAATGCCGATATGCGGCTCGCTACTTCCTATCATGAAATTCAGCTTGCCATTCAGCAAGTTGCTGAAGAAATTTCTACTCTGGCAGGCGTTCCGTCGCCTGTTCACACAGGAAGAGACGAAAAATTTGCAGCGCTTGCGAAAGAGCTATGGAACGCGCGCGGGAAATCGTTAGTCGTTTGCGGGTTGAATGATTTGAATTCCCAGCTCCTTGTCAACTACATCAATGAAGTGCTGGGTAATTATGGGCATACTCTCGATATCAATCTCCCGTCGCTGCAACATCAAGAAAGCGATGAAGCGATGCAAGACTTGCTCGCGGAAATGAAGGAGGGCGCAATTTCCGCGCTGTTTGTTGTCGGCACAAACCCTGTATATAGCTTGCCCGAAGGGAACGAGTTTGCTTCGCTGATGAAGAAAATTCCTCTCACTGTTGCAATTGCAACCAGAATGGATGAAACGGCATCGGCGGCGGAGTTTGTTTGCCCTGAGCCTCACGCTCTTGAACTGTGGAATGACGCCGAGCCGGTTGCAGGGGTGTTTTCAATTACACAGCCTGTCATTCCGGCATTCGGGAACACGCGACCGTTCGTGGAAGATATTGCCGTGTGGTCGGGCAGCAAGACAACGGCTTACGATGCCATACGCAGGTATTGGGAAGAACATGTTTTCATTCACGCGAAGGGAGGAGGCGGCTTTCAAACATTCTGGGATACATCCGTTTCAAATGGATATGCAGTTATCGAGAAACAAAACGATAAGGCGTTCTCCTTTAATTACGAGGCGTTGCGGAGAGATTTTTCACTACGACGCATAGAATCGTCTGCGCTTCATCTAGCGTTGTATCCAACCGCCGCGATGTTAGATGGTCGTCATGCGCATAACGCATGGCTTCAGGAGCTTCCCGACCCTGTTACAAAAATTGCCTGGGAAAATGTCGTTTCGCTTGCTCCTTCTCTGGCTTCAGAATTGGGAGTTGTTCAAGGAGATTGGGTAGAAATTTCCACAGAAAAATTTTCGGTACAGATACCGGCGCATATACAGCCGGGGCAACATCCCCAAACCATTGCGATTCCCATCGGATACGGAAGAAAAGGGACTGACCGGTTTACCAATATCGGTCCGCAATGGCTTGAAGCAAAACCGACTGTTCCCAAAGGAGAACTGGTAGGGAAAAATGTGTTTGGTTTTGCAACGTTCACGCCGGGCGGCATGAGTGTTTATCGTTCCGGTGTGAAGATACGAAAAATTGATGGACACAGCATTATCGCCTGCACACAAGAATATCATTCGCTTCAAATGCCTGAGCATCTCGATACATTTCATGGCGAGCCGAGGGAGATAGCGCAGCGTACGACGTTCGCTGCGTACAGTAAAGATGCAAAAGCCGGAAGCTTCAAGAAAATAGAAATGGAATCGCTGTGGCCCAATGACCATACCTATGCCGGACATCATTGGGGGATGGTGATAGATTTAAGCGCCTGCACTGGTTGCTCTGCCTGCGTGATAAGCTGTCAAGCGGAAAATAATATTCCGCTTGTCGGTAAAGACGAAATAGCCCGTAACCGCGAGTTAACCTGGATACGAATTGATAGATATTATGACGAGCATGAGGGTAAGCTCGACGTTGTTCATCAACCGATGCTGTGCCAGCATTGTGGCAACGCACCCTGTGAAACTGTCTGTCCGGTGCTTGCAACCGTTCATAGTTCGGAAGGGCTAAACCAGCAAGTGTATAATCGTTGTGTCGGCACAAGATATTGCTCAAATAACTGTCCGTACAAGGTGCGTCGCTTCAACTGGTTTGATTACCAGCATGGAGACGATATGCAGAAACTTGTTCTGAACCCGGACATCGCAGTACGCGAGCGCGGCATAATGGAAAAATGTTCGTTATGCGTACAAAGAATCCAGGAGGCGAAAATTGCCGCGAAAAAAGAAAACAGAAACGTTAAGGATGGAGAAATTCAGCCTGCGTGTGCGCAATCGTGTCCGGCAAAAGCGATTGTCTTCGGCGATATGAATGACGGGAAAAGTGAAGTTACTGCAAAAATGAAAGACCCCCGATATTTTCGCGTTCTCGAAGAGGTCGGGACATACCCTTCGGTAGGATACATGACGCTTGTTCGAAATTCGTCAGAGGAGGAGAGCGCCAATGGCTGAGATGTACTCTATGCTTCGCAAGCCCTTAATAGAGGGAAATAAATCGTTAGAAGAAATAACGAATGATATTACCGCGCCTCTTGGCAGAAAATCAAGCGCATCCTGGTGGGCTGCTTTTCTCGCCGCTCTTTTGTTGTTAGGAACAGGAGCAGTTGCCATTACCTACCAGGTTATGACCGGTATCGGCACGTGGGGATTGAATAATACCATCGGCTGGGCATTTGATATTACCAATTTCGTTTTCTGGATTGGGATAGGTCATGCAGGGACGCTTATTTCCGCAATTCTCTTTTTGTTCAAGCAGAAATGGAGAACAAGCGTCAACCGTTCCGCCGAGGCGATGACAATTTTTGCCGTTATGTGCGCGGGGATATTTCCCATCATTCACATGGGAAGGCCCTGGCTCGCGTTTTGGGTGCTTCCGTATCCGAATGAGCGCGGTCCGCTCTGGGTAAATTTCCGTTCTCCTCTCGTGTGGGATATGTTTGCCATTAGCGCATATTTTACAATTTCTCTTGTGTTTTGGTACGTGGGATTGATACCCGATTTAGCGACGCTGAGGGATAAGGCGACTTCAAAAATAAAGAAAACTCTCTATAATTTTTTCAGCTTAGGCTGGACGGGCTCTAATAAAGTTTGGTCACGATACGAAACCGTGTATCTGCTGCTTGCGGGATTGGCGACGCCGCTGGTTGTTTCCGTTCACACGATTGTAAGCTGGGATTTTGCAACGTCGGTCATTCCGGGCTGGCACGCGACGATATTTCCTCCCTATTTTGTGGCAGGGGCTGTGTTCTCCGGCTTTGCGATGGTGCTGACGTTGATGTTGGTTGTTCGGAAGGTGATGCACTTCGAAGAGTACATTACGCTTCATCATATTGACGCGATGTGTAAAATTATTCTTGCAACAGCATGGATTGTGGGAATGGCATATATGACAGAATTTTTTATTGCATGGTATTCAGGCAACCCGTACGAACGGTTTACATTTATCAACAGAGA